>CASQEL010000212.1 GCA_949427775.1 uncultured Desulfovibrionaceae bacterium | reverse complement strand
CTGCCCGGCCTGGAATTGCTGACGGCTCCCGGACCGCAGGCCAAAGCTTCGCGCGAAGATATGGAGAACAAAGGCAAGACCTTGATGGCCTGCCTGGGAGATTTCGATATCCCCGGAGAACTGATGCGTGTCACTCCCGGTCCGGTGGTGACCATGTTTGAGGTACGGCCCGCGCCGGGCATTCGGGTCAGCCGCATCGCCAATCTCAGCGATGATCTGGCGTTGGCGCTCAAGGCGCTGGCCGTACGTATTCAGGCGCCTATTCCGGGGTCCGATACCGTAGGAATAGAAATTCCTAACGAAAAACGGGAGAACGTCAATTTCCGCGAGCTGCTGCAGGACGAAGGGTTCAGGAAGGGCAGCGGTCCGTTGACCATGGCGTTGGGCAAAGATATTTCGGGTCATCCGGTAATGGCCGATTTGTCCCGCATGCCGCATCTGCTTGTCGCCGGAGCCACCGGAGCGGGCAAGAGTGTTTGCCTGAACTCCATTCTGCTCAGTTTCCTGTACAAGACGCGGCCCGAAGACCTTCAATTGCTGTTGGTGGACCCCAAGCGTATTGAACTGGCCGTATATGCCGATCTGCCGCATTTGGTACATCCTGTGGTCACAGAAATGAACCAGGCCAAAACCGCTCTGGATTGGGCTGTACATGAGATGGATCGCCGTTATGAGGCCATGGCGCGTCTGGGCGTGCGCAATATCAGCGGATACAATCAAAAATTGGGAAGCTACGGAGGGCAACTGCCGCAGGAACTTGCGGATCTTGAGCCTTTGCCGTATCTGGTGATTATTATTGATGAGCTCGCCGATCTCATGCTGACGGCAGCCAGAGAAGTGGAAACCAGCATCGTGCGTTTGGCGCAATTGGCCCGCGCGGCAGGCATCCATATGATTCTGGCCACGCAACGCCCCAGTGTGGACGTGGTGACGGGCCTGATCAAGGCCAACTTCCCTTGCCGGGTTTCGTTTCAGGTGACATCCAAGCATGATTCGCGAACGATTCTGGATATGGTAGGCGCAGAGCATCTCTTGGGCAAGGGCGATATGTTGTTCAAACCCAGCGGAGGAAAGCTGCAGCGTTTGCACGGTCCGTTCGTGAGCGACGAGGAAGTGAATAACGTGGTCGGATACTGGAAACGCCAGTTACCGCCGTCATACAAGGTGAATTTTGCCGAATGGGGCAATGAGGCCGCCGCGTCGGGCGGGGCCGGAACAGGAGGGGATGCCTCGCAGGATCCGTTGTACGGCGAGGTTCAGACATTCGTGAGCGAACAGGGCAGAGCTTCCATTTCTCTGGTGCAACGGCGCTTCAAAATCGGCTTCAACCGTGCCGCGCGGCTGGTGGAGCAATTGGAACGCGACGGCATCATTGGTCCTGCCGACGGCAGTAAGCCTCGTCCTGTGGTGCGTTGAAACTTCGTGGACTGAACGGAAGCCTGCGTGGAGCCGCGCGGACTCGTTTCGTCTGGTCGGTATCGGGAACCAGGGGAGAAAGCAAGAGCATGTTTCATCGTATATTATTGTGCGCCTTGGGGGCGCTGCTGTTTTTGGCCGGTCCGGCGTTTGCAGATGGTTTAGTTTCGAATATTCAAAAGAATTACGAAACCATCAAGAGCATTAAGGCCGTGTTCAAACAACGCCTTATGCACAAGGAAAGCGGATCTGTGGAGCAACGGGACGGAACCCTGCTGTTCGGAAAACCTCTGCGGGTGCGTTGGGAAACGGCCAAACCGCATCCTGAATTGCTGGTGATCACCGCTCGGGAAATATGGGATTTTTTGCCTGACGAGGAGGTTGTATACCGGTATTCACCGGAACTAGTGCGGGATTCCCGCTCGCTGATTCAGGTGGTCACCGGGCAGGCCCGGTTGGATCAGGACTTCAAGATCAAGGAAGAAGGGGTGGAAAAGGAGCCCGCGCCGCAACTGGTGGAGGCCGTGATTTGGGTGGACCCTGAAGCCCGGTTGATCCGCCGTGCCGCAATCATTGATTTTTACGGAAATACTAATGATGTGGAGTTTATTGAGCTTATTCCCAATGCTCCCCTGTCCGGGGATGCTTTTGCATTCACACCGCCCAAGGGGGTCGAGGTGGAGGATCGCATGGAAAGCGATGTGCAGGAACGGGAATTGTTCAAGTAACCGATGAAGGTATTTCCCGCGACCTTCAGTATTGTGTACGGTTGATAGCGCGGTGTAAAATGCGTGGTTCAGTTTCGTTGTGCGTAGGGCGATCTTACGACCGTTCCCGATGCGCTTTCAGATGCGCACCGAGTGTCCTGCACAGCCGGACGCTCAAACCGAGGACGGCACAGGGCAACCAGACCCAGCGCAGCTCTGAAAGCAGAACATTCAGCCCCCGTCGGCTCAGAAAAACTTGCGGGCTGAGGGGAGAAACCTGAATCGGCCGCCAGTTGCAGAAATAACGACTCTGATCAAATGGCCAGAACACCGCCACGCCGAGTCCGCCGTTAGTCATGGCGTCCAGTAGAATGTGCCCGACTACGGCAAAAACGCCCACACAAAAGGCCATACGCCGGGTGCAGTGCAACAGGGGAGCCAGCCCCACGCCCACCAGCCCGAATACAAACGCAAAAAGCAGAGAATGCGAAAATCCCCGGTGCCCCAGAACATCCGCATACTTGATGCCCAACTTGAAACTGATTACATCCATATCCGGCACTACCGTGCAGAACGCGCCGAACAAGAACAGTCGAAAAGGAATCACCCGTCCGCCGAGCGCCACAGCCAGTCCGGCCATTATGGCGGGATGAGAAAACACCGTGGGCATATCTTCTTCCCTCATGAAGTGCGACAGAGAGAAAAAAGTATTTCACCATACATGTCCCTTGTCAAAGAGCGTTTTTGCAGCGTGTGTTCGACGCCTCGGGCCAACATCATGGCGAATGGGGATTTTTACTTCGTAAAAATACTGCTAAGGAGGCAATCATGCCGCACGATTCCTTCTTCTGTGGCACTTTTCTTCGTACCCGCATGTCGTTGCATCAGACGACTTCCTTTTCTCCTGGCCGCCGTAGATTATTGACAGCCTTGTGTGCTCTGCCGCTTGCTCTGACCGGTATGCCAACGCCTGCCGCCGGGAGCGGAGGAGTACGCGAATGTTTGGCCGCTCTGGAGGCCGCGTCCGGCGGACGACTCGGCGCGGCGGTCATCGACATGGCCGACGGAAAGAGCTTTTCTTACCGTGGAGAGGAACGCTTTCCCCTGTGCAGCACCTTCAAGGTCGTGGCGGTGGGGGCCGTGCTCCAGCGCACAGCGACGGAGCAAGCCCTGTTGCGGCGTCGGATCCGGTTTGCGCGGCAGGACATGGTGCCCTGGTCACCGGTGACATCGCAGCATATTGCGGACGGTATGACGGTCGAGGAACTCTGCGCCGCCGCCCTGCAGCAGAGCGACAACACGGCGGCCAATCTGCTGCTGGATCTGCTGGGCGGGCCGCGGTCGCTGACGGCGTTCGCACGTTCTCTGGGCGATGATGCCTTCCGCCTTGATCGTCGCGAACCGGAACTCAACGCCTCCGAACCCGGTGATCCGCGTGACACCACCACGCCCGAGGCCATGGCGGCAACTCTTCGTTCGCTTGTTTTCGGTCCGGCCCTGGAACCGGCCCAACGCGCCGTGCTGTGGGACTGGTTGCGCGGCAACACCACCGGCGCGGCCCGCATCCGGGCGGGGGCGCCCGCCGGTTGGGAAGTGGGCGACAAAACCGGCAGCGGTCATCACGGCACAGCCAACGATGTAGCCGTGCTCCGGCCGCCGCACAGGGCTCCGCTGATTCTCGCGCTTTATCTCACGCAGGCTGCCGGAGACGATCCCGCCCGCGAAAAGGTGTTGGCCGAAAGCACCCGGACGATTTGCGCGGCCTGGGGGGCGTGACAAAACAGCCCCTGACGCATTTCGGGTTGTCGGCAAGGAAGATGCGTGTGTTTTGAGGGCGTGTGCTCCACTCTTGATGGCGGCAGGCCTCGCGGACGCGGCTGACAGTCATGTGATTTCGTCGACCGTTTTCCGGGTCGGTTTCCTACAGTCGTCGGAGCCGTTTCAATGTGCATTGTTTGAGCTTGTCGCCGCGCGGGGCAATCGCGTGAAGCATATACACTTTGAAATAACAAAGAAAACTTGTAATGGCCGACGTATGCATCGCCAATATTTTCAACAAAGTATCTTCGTGCGTGCGATTGCCCTGGTCGCCGCGGGGAGGGCATAGCAATTTTCTCCGATTCGAGATAACGTGGAGCAATGATGCTACAACCATTGCTTCAGGTATGCGATCTCGTCGTTCGCTTTGACGAAACACC
>CASQEL010000211.1 GCA_949427775.1 uncultured Desulfovibrionaceae bacterium | reverse complement strand
TTGGAAACAGCATTGGGCACTACGCCACTCCCGTAATTTCATGCGATTGCCCTGCCGGACAATGCGCGGCCGCCCGTTTCCGGAAAGTCCCGACGCCTGTTGCGCTGAACATGGCCGGAGCGCGACGCGCGGCATCGGGTGAACCGCCTCCGCCGAAAAAAGCTTGCCTTTTCCCGGCAACACCCTAAAACAGAACCATATGCCGCAATGCAGACGCCCGGGCGCCGCCCCGGACGGCTGTCGGGACGCCGCCCGTGCGTGGCTTGCTCCGAAAACATGCTTTCCGTCATGGGCATGCGGCAATTCCGGAGCACGGACGCCGCCGCGCCTTTCTCCTTTTCCCTTTCTTTCAAGGACGACAACCATGAGGATTTTCCCCACGCTCCGCCTGTTCCTGCTGGCGGCGCTGTGCCTCAGCGGGTGCGGACCGCGGGAGGTCGGCGAAGGGCTTGCCGACGACTATTCCTACAATCCCGGCCGCGAACCCGAAGACGCCTTGCGCTATCCCATCGACAACAACAGGCTGCAACAGCGGTTGTACATGATGAACCGGCCGGACCGCATGGTGTACACCATGCAGCGGCAACGCGAGATGTATATGCGCCACCGGGGGCTCAAACCCGGCACGCCCGATCCCATGGACGTGCCCCGGCAACGCAGTCCGTTCCGGGAATAGGGCGGCCGCCTCCGCGCACAGCTCCGGAAACCGTCGCCGGGCGCGCCCGCGCGGACGGGCTTGCCACCGGAAAGCGCCTGACATACAACGGTCCTCATGGACCCTGTCACTCATGCCGCCAGTGGGGCCGTGGCCATGCTGGCCTGCCCCAATCGCCCCCGGAGCCGCTGGGCAGTGCCGCTGGCCGCGCTGGCCGCGGCGTCGCCCGACGTGGACATATTTTTTGTCCACTCGCCGCTGGACTTTCTGCTTCTGCATCGCGGCATCACCCACTCTCTGGCGGCATTGCCCGTCATGGGGCTGATCCTGTCTGTGCTCATGTTTCCGCTGTGGCAGCGCGCCACCCCCGGCAAATGGACCTTCGCGCGCACAGTGCCGGTCGCCATGGGCCTGGTGCTGCTGCATATCTGGCTGGATTGCGTGACCACTTACGGAACCATGATTTTTCTGCCGTTCTCGGAATACCGGGTCCGGCTCAACGGTCTGTTCATCGTGGATGTCTGGCTGTTGCTTCCCATGCTCCTGACCGTTTTTCTGTGGCGCGATCGTCCCAAAATCGTGTCGGCGACCCTGCTCTGGATATTTCTCTACCCCGCGGCCTGCGTGGGGCTGAGCATGCACCACCGGGCCGCGGCCGAAGAACGTCTGGCCGGGCAGTCTCCCCGACAGATCACCGTGCTGCCCGAAGCCTTCGCTCCCCTGCGCTGGCGCGTGCTCTATGAAACCGACGTCCCCTACCCCGCGCCCCCCCGCTCCCGGCAGGCAGACCGCAGCGTCCACCAGCAGGGACTGAATTTCCTGGGCCGTCCGGTAACGCCCGTGCACGACTATCCCGCGGCCGACGCCTCCCTGCTTGCCCGCCTCGGCAGGGAATCCCGCTCCTGCCGGGCCTTTTTCGCCTTCACCGTGCTGCCGCTCCAGTATGCGACGCCCGCCGGCGACGGCACGGAATATACCTTTTACGATCTGCGCTTCGCCACGCTGATTCCCTTTGTGCAAGACATTCTGGCCCTGCGGCCCAATGCGGATCTGCCGTTTCGGCTGTTCGTCCGGCTTTCGCCGGAGGGAACGCTTGAGGCCGTGCGCATGAAGTTTTCCGACACGGGCCGCGATTCCGGCTGGCGTCCGCCGATGGCTCCCCATCCCCCCACCATGGGGGAATGGCTCGTGGGCCTGCGCTGATTGCGGAGTTCCGGCGCATTCCGCCCGGACGTTCGCGCGATTGCCCCGGACGGCTGCCGACATCCGTTTGCCTTGGGCGGGAATTTCCGCTACACACGACGGTCATGGATACCACATTTTCGCATATGCACGGCGACGGCTCCGTCACCATGGTCGATGTGGGCGGCAAAGCGGAAACGCAGCGTACCGCCATCGTCGCCGCCGTAGTGGAGGTGAACGCGCGGACGCTGGATCTGCTCAAGCGCGCGGCCCTGCCCAAGGGCGACGTGCTGACCACCGCCAAAATCGCGGGCATCATGGCGGCCAAGCGAACCTGGGAGCTCATTCCCATGTGTCATCCCCTGGCGTTGTCCTTTGCTGATATCCGTTTTGAGATACAGGACGCGCCGCCATCCATCCGCCTGGAGGCCGAAGTTCGCGCCACGGGCCGCACCGGCGTGGAAATGGAAGCGCTGATCGCCGCCCAGACGGCCGCCGCAACCATCTACGACATGTGCAAGGCCGTACAGAAGGACATCGTCATCCGCGACGTGCGCCTGCTCTACAAATCCGGCGGCAAGAGCGGCGTTTTCACCGCGCCCGGAGCCGCCGCCAACACCGTTTCCCCCTCCGGGAGCTGATCATGCTGCCCTACCCCGCCTTCGATCCCGTGGCTTTGCGCCTGGGGCCGCTCCAGTTCCGCTGGTACGGCATCATGTATCTGCTGGCCTTCGCCGGTTGCTGGCTGCTGGCCCGTTATCGCATCGGCCGTCCCGGTCCCGGCGAGGGCTGGACCAACGCCGCTCTGGACGATCTGGCCACCTGGACCATGCTGGGCGTGATCCTGGGCGGGCGGCTGGGGTATGTGCTGTTTTACGATCTCCCCACGTATCTGGCCGATCCCATGGAAATTTTCCGGATCTGGAACGGCGGCATGTCCTTCCACGGCGGCTTGCTGGGCGTTCTGGCGGCCTTCTGGCGGTTTGCCCGCAAGACGGGGCGCACCTTCCTGAACGTTTCGGACTTCATAGCGCCGCTGGTGCCCTTGGGACTGTTCTGGGGACGACTCGGCAACTTCATCAACGGGGAATTGTGGGGCAACGTCACCGACGTCCCGTGGGGCATGATCTTTCCCTACGGCGGTCCCGCCCCACGGCACCCCTCGCAGTTGTATGAAGCGGGGCTGGAAGGCGTGGCGCTGTTCGCCGTCATCTGGGTGTTCTCGCGGCGCAGACGGCCCGAAGGCGCGGTGTCCGGCCTTTTTGCCCTGGGGTACGGCGTGTTCCGCTTCGCTGTGGAGTTCGTGCGCATGCCCGACGCGCAACTGGGCTATCTGGCCTTCGGCTGGCTGACCATGGGACAGGTGCTCTGCCTGCCGCTGATCGCCGTGGGCCTGTGGCTGCTCCTGCGCAAGGGCATGGCCCCGCTTCCCGAAGCTCCGGTCACGCCGCGCGGAAAGCGTCGCTGAGCATCACCGGACGATTTCCCTCCTCAGGCCGGAGTATTTTTGTCAACAGTCCGGGTTGACAGATATTTTCTTTTCTGGGATGGTAACCGGCGCGTTGCGGCAGGTCAGGCATTCCAGTGCGCGCAAAGCTGCCCGGAATGATGTCTGCGGCCTTGTGTCGGCATACGGGGGCACGAAACGCGGCGCGCCCGCCCCTGACCCGGCGTCGTCCGGCGGCCTTGCGCCACGGAAAGAGCGCTTCACGGAAATTTTTGCGACCTGTCCTTCCTCCCCTCTTTCCATCCGGGGAGAAGGGGCATCCACACCGACCCGTCCGCACAAAGACCGCGGCGTCGACAGCGCGGCTGTGCCGGTTGCGGACGAAACAGGAGGATATATGGCCAAAGAAGGCGCCATTGAAGTAGACGGCGTGGTGCAGGAAGCCCTGCCCAACGCCATGTTTCGTGTGGAACTGGAAAACGGGCACGAAGTGCTGTCCCATATTTCCGGCAAGATGCGCAAGTTTTACATCCGCATTCTGCCCGGCGACCGGGTTAAGGTGGAGCTTTCTCCCTATGATCTGACCCGCGGCCGTATTACCTACCGCATGAAATAGCGGCGCGACGCGCCGACAACGGTCCTACCATGATGGAGTCCCCTGCGCCTGACGGCTTGGGGGTTTTCGTGTTTGGGCCGGGCATCGTACAGGAAGGGACCGCTGACAGCGCCCGGCCGGGGCAGGAGATGCCGCATCCGGTTGTTTGCGCATCGACAGCGCCGCGCAGGTTGCGGACTCGCGCCCCCCGGAATGTACAGACATTGCGGGCGTGACAGGAACAGCCTCGGAGGATTTGCCGGCCACAGCGAAATCTCCCGCACGCGAACGAAGCAAAACGCGGCTTCTGGAGTTGTCCCACAACCCGGTGCTTTGCTGCGTCACTATTCCATAGTGGTTGGAGCGCAAGAACAGGCCCTGAAATCGGGCAGATTCCACCTACGACAGCAAATAGTTCCTGATACGCGCCGGGGGGGACTAGTGGTCTATCATACTTGAAAAGTCGATAAATAGACCTTATCTTCTCCCATATCGGGAGGAGA
>CASQEL010000210.1 GCA_949427775.1 uncultured Desulfovibrionaceae bacterium | reverse complement strand
CGTAGCGCAGGGCGTTGTCCAGGAGATTTTCCACGCAGCGGCGCAGAGCTCCCGGCTTGACGGGAAAGGGGGTGTCCGTTTGCCCGCGCAGCGTGACGCGCTGCCCCATATCCAGCCGATCTTCCACGATGCTTTCCAGAAAGGCGTTCATATCCGTGGGCGCCGTGCGTTCCGGATTGTTCTCCCAGCGGGCCAGTTCCGCGCTGGTGTTCATGATGCTTTGAAGCGCGTCCAGATCCGCCAGCAACTTGTCCCGCAGTTCGGGGGGCTGCACATTTTCCGTGCGCAGGCGCATACGGGTGACCGGCGTGCGCAGATCATGCGATACGGCCGCGAGAATGCGCGTGCGTTCGCCCATGGCGTCACGGATGCGTCGCCGCATACGGTTGAACGCCTGCGCGGCTTCCCGCACTTCGCCGGGGCCGTCTTCCGGCAGGGGGCGCGAAGCGTCCATATCGCGGCCGAACGTCTCGGCGGCCGCGGCCAGGGCCCGCAGGGGGCGCACCACACGGTGCACTACGGCCAGCACCAGCAGCACCATGAGCAGGGCCTCAACGCTGAGTATCAGCAGCGACAAGGTGTAGGACATGCCGGTAGGCATGCTGCTGTTGTGGACGATGGATACCCATGTGCCGTCTTCCAGGAGAAATGCGGCCTGTATCCGGTAGGCGCGGCGGCCGTCGAGCACGGCGGCGCGTTTTTCGGAAAGGGATTCCCGACCGTCGCCGTCCCTGTCCGGAGCCAGCACAGCGGCGTTGACGTGCAGATTTCGGATATCCACAGTCTTTCCGGAAAGATCCGTCAACCTTTCGGCCAGTTGCCGCCGCAGAAACAGGGACAGGGGGTCCGTGTTGCCGACAGGGGGCGCGGGTTCGCCGCCCAGGCGGATGCGGACCCTGTCCACACGTTCCAGGCGCGAGGCGAGCGTGGCGCGGTCGGCGTCGTCGGTATCCAGCAGGCGGAGGCACAAGGCCAGGGAACCCGCCTGATCCGCCAGCGCGGCGCGTGAAGCCTGCTGTTCCGCGAAGTCGGTCATGGTAAGAGAGGTGATGATGTGCAACGCGATGAAAGCTGCCACCACCACCGCGGCCAGGCGGCCGAACAGACTGACGGGAAGGAAACGTCCTGAAATCATGCGCTGTTCCGCAGTTCGCCGCCGTTTACTTCGGCCGCCAGCACGTATCCGTCGCCCCGCACGGTTTTGATGATGTGGGCTTCCCGGCCGTTGTCGCGCAGGCGGGTGCGCAGACGGCTGACCTGCACGTCGATGCTGCGGTCAAAGGCTCCGGCATTGCGGCCCTGCGTATGCTCCAGCAACTGATCACGGGTAAGTACGGTTTTGGGGTGCCGCAGAAAGACTTCCAGCAGCCGGTATTCCGCTCCGCTCAGGTGGACCACCACGCCGTCAGGGGCGATCAGATGCCGGGCCGTTCTGTCCAGCAGCCATCCGGCAAAATGCAACGGTCCATGGTCCTCCGGAGCCGAAGCCGCCGAGTCCGGAAAGACGTGCCCGGTGCGTCGCAGCACGGTACGGATGCGCGCCAGCAGCTCGCGGGGCTCGAAAGGCTTGCCCAGGTAATCGTCCGCGCCGAGTTCCAATCCCACGATGCGATCCGTGGTGTCGCCCAGGGCGGTAAGAAAAATAACCGGAATCGACGACTGCGCCCGCAGACGGCGGCAGATGGCGATGCCGTCTTCGCCCGGCAGCATGATGTCCAGAACCACGAGATCGCAGGGCGTTTCCCGCAATGCTTTAAAAAATGTCTCGGCATTGCCCGCTGTGACGGCGGCATAGCCGTGGCGTTGCAGATAGTCGGACAACAACTGTCGGATATCCGCGTCGTCGTCCACAATACAGATGGTCTGTCGTTCCGCCATATCTTGTCCTTGATAGCCTTTTTTATTGTATAGCAGGGGCGGGAATGGAAAGCCAGCGGCGTATTGTGACAAACTGTTGCCGCCGGAGGCCGTGCAATACTTCGTTGCGCTTTTCTACATGCCTGTCATATTCCGCAGCGCGGCGCATGATACCTTTCCCGGCGTATCAATACGAAAAGGGAGGCGTCATGCTTCAGACCGCAGTAGGATATCTTCGCGAACGTTGGCCGTTCCGACACGGGCTTCACCTGCCGGAAACGGATGTGGAGCGACTGATTCGGGATTGCGAGGCCGAACCTTGGCACCTGTATGCCATCCGCAAACGTATCTGGCGGCGGCATGTCTGCGTCGCCTGCGGATGGATAGCCGACCATCTCCCGGCGGATTCTTCCGTCTTTGAACCGGGCTGCGGCAGCGGCGCCAATCTTTTATGGCTTGCCAAACGCGGTTTTTCCCGTCTGCTGGGGACGGATATTTCACCGCAGGCCGTGGCCCTGTGTCGTGAGTTGGCACGCCGCGCCGATACCTCTGTGCGCGTCTGGCAGGACGACGGTCTGCGTCCGAGAGAATTGCCGGAGCCGGTGAACGTCGTTTTGTCCGTCAATTGGTTGTACCATATTCCGGGCGCATCCCTGGAGGCGCTTCTGGATACCTACCGCCCCTGCCTGACACCCCTGGGAAAGATCGTCTGTGATGTGGTGGATACGGCGTATAATGCTGTGCCCGGAAATGCGTATCACACGGATGACAGTCATCTCCCCGAAGGACAACGGCGGCCGTCCGAGTATACCTTCCGTATGTCCCGCGAAGAGGTCGCCGACGTGGCGGCGTCCTGCGGATTCCGGCTGCTGCGGGAAACCCGCTTTGCGGCCGTGCGCCCCCAGCGGGCCGTGTATATGCTGGAGCGCTGTGACGCGGCATAAGGTCTGTCGATAGCAACACGCTTTTTTCATGTACTTTCACAGACGGCGCTCGTTTTTTATTGAACGCCGCCTGTTTGCATAGGCCTTTAAGAACCAGATGTTTCTTTTCTCCCGTGTGGGAACATTTGGATATGTCCCGGAACTCTTCGGAGAGACAAGGACATGGAGCGTTTCAACGTTGCTCTGCTCCGGAACGCTTCGGTCAGGCATGCCCCGGATGCGCGCCATTGCCTCAGGTTGCGCTTTCCGTCGCGGGGTGTTGGGGCAGAGGGCGCACGTGCACGCTTTCGATACGCTTGTTATCCATGGCGGCCACTTCGAAACGCCAGCCGTTCCAGTCCAGTCCGTCGCCGGGCCGGGGGATGCGTCCCATCCGTTCCAGGATGAACCCGGCCAGAGTGGTGCAGGACATGCCCGCCGGAGGCCGGGCGTCCAGAAAGCGCAGAGCGTCGTCGATGGCCAGACGACCGGGCAGAAACCAGGAGCCGTCCGGGCGTTGAAACGAGGCCGGATCGTTGGAGACTTCGTACATGTGCCCCGCGATGGCCGAGAGGATGTCCAGCGGCGTGACGACGCCCGCCACGCCTCCGTATTCGTCCAGCACCAGGGCCAGGGGCGTCTGACGGCGGCGAAAGGTTTCCAGCAGTTCGGTCAGGGGCGTGTGTTCGAAGACGATGAGCGCCTCCCGGCGTACGGCGTCCATGTTCAGGGCGCCGGTTTTCCGCTTCTGCCACAGCAGTTCGCGCGGGCTGACGATGCCCAGAAAGGTGTCCAGATCCCCGCGGCAGAGCGGCAGCCAGGCGTGGCTGGTCGTGCCCGCCGCGCGCAGCAGTTCGTCCTCGGGCAGCTCGCCGTTCAGCCAGACCACCCGGTGGCGCGGGGTCATGATGTACCGGGTGGTACGCCCGCCCAGACGGATGACGCGGGCCACGATGGTGCGCTCTTCCGGAGCGAACAGTTCCGCGCCGTTGTCGCCCGAGGCCAGGGCCGCCACCTCGAGCTGTTCCTCGCCGCCGGACTCGGCGCTGCCGCCGCCCAGCAGACGCAGCACCGCGCCCGCCGTGTACTCGCGCATGTCGCGCGTGGTGATGCGATGCCGGCGGCGGCGCAGGGCGATCTGGTTGAAAAGTTCCACCAGGACGGAAAAGCTGATGGCGGCGTACAGATAGCCCTTGGGAATGTGAAAGCCCAGTCCGTCCATGATCAGACTCAGACCGATCATCAGCAGGAAGCCCAGGCAGAGAATGATGACCGTGGGGTGCTTTTCCACAAAGCGGGTCAGGGGACGCGAGGCCAGCAGCATCAGGGCCACGGCGATGATCACGGCCAGCATCATGACCGGCAGGTGTTGCACCATGCCCACGGAGGTGATGACGGAATCCAGGGAAAAGATGGCGTCCAGGACCACGATCTGGGTCACTACCTGCCAGAAGACGGCCTTGACGGCGTTTTCGTTGTCCGTGATATGCCCGCCCTCAAGACGTTCGTGCAGTTCCATGGTACCCTTGAAGAGCAGGAACAGGCCGCCGATGATGAGGATCAGATCCCGCGCGGAGAAGGGGTGTTCCCACAGATGGAACAGGGG
>CASQEL010000209.1 GCA_949427775.1 uncultured Desulfovibrionaceae bacterium | reverse complement strand
GGAAGCCTGGATCAGCTTCGGCGACACCAGCATTCTGACCATTGTAGGTCTGTTCATGCTGGGAGAGGCCACCTTCGCCACGGGCTTCGCCCAGCGCGTTGCGTCCATAATCATCAACAAGGCCGGAGCCAGCGAAACCCGCCTGCTGGTCTTCGCCATTCTCCTCATCGCCTTCATGTCGGCCTTCCTGAACAATGCGGGCGTCACGGCCATCACCCTGCCCATGCTCATTTCCATCGCCCGCAAGGCGCATCTGTCGCCTTCGCGCATCTTGCTGCCCACGGCCTACGCGGCCAGCTTCGGCGGCTGCATTTCGCTGGTGGGGCAGGCCCCCAGCATGGTGGCCAACGGCATTCTGGCCAAGATGGCGCCGGAATACGGACAGTTCGCCTTTTTTGAATTCGCCTGGTACGGCCTGCCTCTGACCCTGATCGGGGCCGCCCTTTTCGCGCTGTTCCCCCGCTTTTTGATACCCCCGGCCCGCGAGGACGTAGCCGAACTCAAGGATGTTGCAATTCCCGACGGCGGCGTGCACATGTGGATTGCGGGCGGAATCTACTTTCTCGTCATCATCTGCATGGCCACGGGTCTGGTGCCGTTGACCTCCGCCGCCATGCTGGGAGCCATGCTGTGCATCCTCACCCGCTGCATGACCCTCAAACAGGCCCAGGACGGCATCGACTGGACCACCGTCTGGCTGTTTGCGGGCATGCTGTCCATGAGCTTCGCCATGAACAAGTCCGGCGCGGCCAAGCTGATCGCCGACTTCGTCGTCAGCCATGTTTCCGACCCGTATGTTCTTTTCTGCACGCTCATGCTGGTGACCGGCGTGCTGACCAACATCATGTCCAATACGGCGACCACGGCCATCATGGTGCCCCTGGTCATTCCCATCGCCCTGAGCGCGCATCTGAGCCCCCTGCCCTTCGTCATGGGCATCGCCATGACCGCCGCGGCCTGTTTCATGACGCCCATCGCCACGCCCTCCAACACGCTGGTGCTGCGACCGGGCAACTATACTTTCGGGGATTATATACGCTACGGCTTTTTCTGGCAGATTGTAGCCTTTGCGCTTGCCCTGTCGATCATCCCGCGCGTCTGGCCCTTCCAGCCCTGAATCATCGTCAGCGGCAGCTCCGCACTTCCCGCCCGCGGGGTTTCGCAATGCAGGCCGAAACCCCGCGGGCGGATTTTTGGCTGAAAGACACGCGCTCGCTCCGGCAGGGAACAGCGCACACAGAGTGCGCTGTAGCCTATCGCGGCGGCGGCCTGCTCTCGCATTCGGCAAAGCATTTTCAAAGGGAAAATGTTCCAGAGATATTCTTACTGCCCATATCGTATAAAAATGTCCAATAATGGACAAATACATCGGACACAACAGTGCAAACTCAACGGAATGTCCATATAACATCATAATATATAACATCAATTTTGTCAGAATATTTTGGCACTCCACTTGCTATGTGTATGGCGTTGCAACTGCGCAGTATGCATAACCTCTGAACAGTAAAGGCAATACTATGGTAGCTGTCCGTAATGTAGACCTTCTCATACTGGGTATGGGAGCGGCTGCGGAACTTGCCGCGATATACGCGCACGACGCCCTGCCGGACCTGAACATCCTCATTGCCTCGAAGGCTCTTAAAGGCAAGGGAGGCTGCAGCCGCATGGTTCAGGGCGGGTTCAACGTGGTGCTCAACCCCGAGGACTCTCACGAAAAGCATCTCATGGACACCCTCAAGGGCGGCCAGTACGTCAACGATCAGGATCTCGCCAAGCAACTTGTGGAAGAAGCCACGCCCACGGTCAAGGAACTGGAAACCGTCTGCGGCTGCTTTTTCGACCGGTATCCGGACGGGCGCATCCACCAGAAGCCGTTCGCCGGGCAGTCGTTCGACCGCACGGTGCACAAGGGCGATCTCACCGGCATAGAAATCATCAGCCGCACCACGGAACAGATCTTCAAGCGACGGATTCCGGTGCTCGAAGAGACCCGCGCCGTGGAACTGCTGCTGGACGCCTCCGGAGAAACCGTCACCGGCGCGCTCCTGTACGACATGCGCCGGGACGAATTTCTGGCCGTGCAGGCGGCGGCCACCCTGGTGGCCACGGGCGGCGGCCCCACCCAGTACCGGTTCCACGCGCCGGGGCCGGAAAAGTCCGCCGACGGCATCGCCATGCTCTATCGGGCCGGAGCGCGCATGCGGGACATGGAGATGATCCAGTTCCACCCCACCGGACTGATCATTCCCGGCAGCGTGGTGGCCGGAGCCCTGCTTGAAGAAGGGCTGCGCGGCGCCGGGGCCTTCCTCTACAACGGCGCCGGCGAACGCTACATGCAGCGCTACGCTCCGGACGTGGCCGAGCGCGCCACCCGCGACGTGGTGAGCCGCTCCTCGTACATGGAAATCATGGCCGGACGCGCCTGTTCCGAAGGCGGCGTACATATCGAGGCCGCCCATATGGGCGCGGAATTCGTGCTCAGCAACTTCCCCGGCATGGCGGAACGCTGCGCCCAGTTCGGCTATGACCTCGCGCGAGGCCGGGTGCCGGTTTCCCCGGCCGCCCATTTCTTCATGGGCGGAGCCTGGATCGATACGGAATGCCGGGCCAGCCTGCACAAGCTTTTCGTGGCGGGCGAAGACGCGGGGGGCGTGCACGGCGCCAATCGCCTGGGCGGCAACGGCATCGGCGAATCCTGCGTCTACGGACGTCTGGCCGGAAAGTCTCTGGCCCGTTTCCTGCGCAACGACCGCAGCATCAAGGAAACGGCCCCCGGCCTGATCGACGCCCTGACCGCGCGCCTGCGCGAGCCTCTGGCGCGTCCGGGAGGCCGCAACCCGCTGGAAGTGCGGCACGACATACAGGAAACCAACTGGACGCAGGTAGGCGTGGTCCGCAACAAGGACGATCTGGAGGCGGCGCTTTCCACGTTCGACAGTCTGCGCCACGACGTGGAACACGCCACGGTGGCCCCAAGCCGGGCCTGCAACATGATCTACAACGTCTGGCTGGACACCCGGAGCATGATCGACGTTTCGATCATGGCCGCCACCTCCGCCCTGTTGCGGGACGAGACGCGCGGCGCGCACACCCGACTGGACTTTCCCAAGCAGCGTGACGACTACGGCCTGTTCAACACCTTTCTCCGGCGCGGTCCGGACGGCAAACCCGTCACGGAAAAGAAACCCGTGCAATTCAAGCACAAGTCGCTGGAAGACTGCCGGCAGTGGAAAAAGTGATCAACGCGCCCGACGCGCATTCTTGAATCGGCAACGAATGGAGAAGCAACATCATGGAAGAGCGGAAACTGGAAAACCGTGCCCCCCTGCAGTGGGGCGACCTTGATCCCTACCGGCGCGGACGTACCCATGTGGGCATGTGGGCCTGGCTCCTGCAACGGGTCAGCGCCATCTGCATCGTGATCTTTCTCACCCTGCACATCATTTTCACCTACAAGCCGTTCCTGCAGTTCATGCTGCTGTTGACCGTGGCCTTCCACGCCGCCCTCGGCCTCCGGGTCATCCTGCTGGACTGCAATCTGGCGGACGTCAAACAGCAACGCAAGCTCATCTACTGGCTGCTGGGCATCGGTCTGGCCGTTGTGCTGCTGGTCTGGGGCATCGTCTATTAACCGGGAGTCCGTCATGAAAACATCACCGACAACCCGTACCGTCAGGGTATTCCGTTACGACCCGGCGCAGGGCGGGGAAGGGCACTTCGATTCCTATGTCCTGGAGATTCCCGCGCCGGAAACCACCACCATTCTGGACGTGCTTCTGCGCCTGCAGAAAGAGCAGGATCCCACTCTGTCCTTCCGCTTCGCCTGCCGCGTCAACATGTGCGGCTCGTGCGGCATGGTCATCAACGGCCGCGAAGGTCTGGCCTGCAAAACCAATGTCTCGCACCTGCCGCCGCAGCAGGACATCACCCTGCGTCCGCTGAACCACTTCCCGATCATCAAGGATCTGATGGTGGACATGGGGCCGTTCTTTGAAAAATACGAGGACGCTCTGCCCTTTTTCGAACCTCGTGAAGAACGCGCCGAACCCTATGAAATACGGCCCGACACGCAGGCCCGCATCGACATCGGCATGGCCACGGACTGCATCGCCTGCGGCTGCTGCGTCTCCAGCTGCACCATGGTCAACAACCACGAAGGCTACGCGGGTCCCGCCGCGCTGAACCGGGCCTTCACCCTGCTGGCCGACGAGCGCGACGCGCTGTTCACCCCCCGGCTGACCCGGGCGCTGGACTCCTGTTACAACTGCCGGACAGAATTTAACTGTACGGAAGTTTGCCCCAAGTCTATCAGCGGCACACGCGCCATCAAGTATATTCAGCGTCTGGCCCTGAAACATCTCAAGGATCTCAAGCCGCTGCCCCCCCATCCGGCGGAATGCCCGCC
>CASQEL010000208.1 GCA_949427775.1 uncultured Desulfovibrionaceae bacterium | reverse complement strand
CGTCGACTGCCCGGGCCACGCCGACTATATCAAGAACATGATCACCGGCGCCGCGCAGATGGACGGCGGCATCATCGTGGTGGCCGCCACCGACGGCCCCATGCCCCAGACCCGTGAGCACATCCTGCTGGCCCGTCAGGTGGGCGTGCCCTATCTTGTGGTCTTCCTGAACAAGTGCGACCTGGTGGACGACGAAGAGCTGCTTGAACTGGTGGAACTGGAAGTGCGCGAACTGCTGTCTTCCTACGACTTCCCCGGCGACGAGGTGCCCGTGATTCGCGGTTCCGCCCTGAAAGCTCTGGAATGCGACAGCGCCGACGATCCGGCCGCCAAGCCCATTCTGGATCTGCTTCAGGCCTGCGACGACTTCATTCCCGAACCGCAGCGCGACATCGACAAGCCCTTCCTGATGCCCATTGAAGACGTGTTCTCCATCTCCGGCCGCGGCACCGTTGTGACCGGTCGTGTGGAACGCGGCGTCCTCAAGGTGGGCGACGAAGTGGAAATCGTGGGTATCAAACCCACCCAGAAGACCACCTGCACGGGCGTGGAAATGTTCCGCAAGCTGCTTGACCAGGGCGAAGCCGGAGACAACATCGGCGCGCTCCTGCGCGGCACCAAGCGTGACGAAGTGGAACGCGGCCAGGTTCTTGCCGCTCCCAAGACCATCACGCCCCACAAGAAGTTCAAGGCTGAAGTGTACGTCCTCTCCAAGGAAGAAGGTGGCCGTCACACCCCGTTCTTCACCGGCTATCGTCCGCAGTTCTACTTCCGGACGACGGACATCACCGGCGTTATCGGTCTGCCTGAAGGTGTGGAAATGGTTATGCCCGGCGACAACTCTCAGTTCATCGTGGAACTGATCGCCCCCATCGCCATGGAAGTCGGTCTGCGTTTCGCCATCCGTGAAGGCGGTCGTACCGTGGGTTCGGGCGTCGTCACCGAAATCATCGAGTAATCATCATGCGCGTCAATATTCTTCTCGCCTGCACGGAGTGCAAGCGCCGGAATTACAGCACCCGGAAGAACAAAAAGAATACGACCGGGCGCCTTGAAATAAAAAAATATTGCCCCTGGGACAAGAAGCACACGTTGCATCGCGAAACCAGGTAACATAGATTTCCGGGCCGGGGGAGGCCGCAAGGCCTCCCCACATAACCGGTGCGCAGGGCAGTAGCTCTAACGGCTAGAGCGGCGGTCTCCAAAACCGCAAGTTGGGGGTTCGAATCCCTCCTGCCCTGCCATTTTCTTTACCCTCAGGTAGTGACATGTCAAAGAAACAGCCCACCGCGCCCGACGCTAAAGAAGGCACGTCCGTCAATCCCTTTACCCGGTTCTCCACATATGTGGAGGACTCGAAGGCCGAACTTCGCAAAGTGACGTGGCCGACCTGGAAAGAAACCCGCGTCGCCACCTTCGCCGTTTTGGGTTTCGTGGCTGTTATGGCCGCCCTCCTGGGCGTTGTGGATTTCGGCCTGTCCAAACTGATTCAGATCATCCTCTCCTGACCTCAGCCATGAACGAACAAATTATCGATCCCGCATCCGAGTTGAGCAAGAAGTCTCGCTGGTACATCGTGCACACCTACTCGGGGTTCGAGCAGCGCGTGCAGCAGACCATCAACGAGATGATCCGCACCGGGCAAGAGCAAGGGCTGATTCAGGAAGTGGTGGTGCCGACGGAAAAGGTGATTGAGCTGGCCAAGGGTGGGCAAAAACGCACCACGACCCGCAAGTTCTATCCCGGTTACGTCATGGTGCAGATGATCATGACGGATTTTTCGTGGCATCTTGTGCAGTCCATCCCCAAAGTCACCGGCTTTGTGGGCGGCAAGAATCGCCCCACGCCTATGCGCGACTCCGAGGCGCAACGCATTCTCGCGCTGATGGAAACCCGGCAGGAAACCCCCCGTCCCAAGTTCAATTTTGATCGCGGGGACGAAGTGCGCGTTATCGACGGACCGTTCGGCGGTTTCAACGGCGTTGTGGAAGACGTGAACTACGACAAGGGTAAACTCCGGGTATCGGTCTCCATATTCGGGCGTCAAACCCCGGTGGAGCTGGACTTCGTCCAAGTTTCCAAGGGCTAGCCCTTAACTTGCCCATTCAAGGAACATACTCATGGCCAAGAAAGAAGTTGCCAAAATCAAACTGCAGATTCCCGCCGGCGCGGCCAATCCCTCGCCGCCGGTAGGTCCCGCTTTGGGTCAGCACGGACTGAACATCATGGGCTTCTGCAAGGAATTCAACGCCCGCACTCAGGATCAGAAGGGGATGATCATTCCTGTGGTCATCACCGTGTACGCGGACCGTTCCTTTACTTTCATCACCAAGACGCCCCCGGCCTCCGTACTGTTGCTCAAGGCCGCCAAACTGGAAAAAGGGTCCGGCGAACCCAACCGCAACAAGGTGGGCAGCCTGACGCAGGCCCAAATCGAGGAAATCGCCAAGATCAAACTCCCTGATTTGAACGCCGCCACCCTTGAAGCCGCCATCAAGTCCGTTGCCGGCACGGCCCGCAGTATGGGCATTGAGATCAAATAGAGAACACCTCGTTGAAATCAATTGTACTGCCGTCGGCATGGCACATGCCGCCTCCGGCAGGAGATGCAAAACGATAAGGAAAAAACAATGCCCAAGCATGGCAAAAACTTCCGCAAGGCTCTGGACGGAGTCGATTTGCAGGAACGTCTCGGCATCGAAGACGCCGTGAGCAAATCCCTGGCTGCCTCCTTTGCCAAATTTGACGAAACCGTCGACGTGGCCATCTGCCTCGGCGTCGATCCCAAATACTCCGATCAGATGGTTCGCGGCGCTGTGAGCCTGCCCCACGGTCTGGGCAAGACCGTACGTGTGGCCGTGTTCTGCAAAGGCGAAAAAGAAAACGAAGCCAGGGACGCGGGCGCCGATTTTGTGGGCGGCGAGGATCTGGTGGCCAAAGTCAAGGGCGGCTGGCTGGACTTCGACGCCGCGGTCGCCACTCCTGATGTCATGGCGCTGGTCGGCCAGATCGGCCGTCTGCTCGGCCCCCGTGGCCTGATGCCCAACGCCAAGACCGGTACAGTGACCTTTGACGTCAATAAGGCCGTGACCGAACTCAAGGCCGGCCGCGTGGATTTCAAGGTGGACAAGGCCGGGGTGTTGCACGCTCCCCTCGGCAAGGTTTCCTTCGGGTCCGAGAAAATCCTGGGCAATCTCAAGGCGCTGTTGGATGCCGTCATGCGCCTGAAACCCTCGGCCGCCAAAGGCGCCTACATGGAAGCCATGGCGATTTCCACCACCATGGGACCGGGTTTCAAAATCGACGTGACGCAAATCAAAAAATTCCTTGAAGGCTAGCCTTCAACGAATATGAAGGGGCGGCAACGCCCCTTCAGTGGCTGAGGAAACGGAATTCGAGTCGAAGAAAACAGGCGGCGCAAGCCTTAAACAGCCTGTTGAGACTGGTAAGGTCTTTGGCTCGGCATTCCATCTGGCAACCCCAACGTGAGGAGAATCACGTGAACAGGTCCGAAAAAGCCGCCATTATCGAAGCCGTCAAGGCCAAAGCCGAAAGCGCTTCCATAGCGGTGGTGACCGACTTCAAGGGCATGCCGGTGGAAGAGCTGACGCAACTCAGAGTGAAACTGCGCGAAGCGGGCGGCGAATATCATGTCGTGAAAAACACTCTGGCGCGTATTGCTTTTACCGGTGGCACGCATGACTCCGTGAACGGCATGTTCAAGGAAAACTGCGGCATTGCCTTTGGGTTCCAAGATCCTGTGGCGGTGGCCAAAGCGGTGAATGATTTCACCAAGGGCAGCAAAATTTTCAAGATTCGCCATGCGAGTCTTGAAGGTAAACTGCTTTCCGCCGCGCAGGTGGAAGATCTGGCGAAACTGCCCGGCAAGGAGCAGTTGCTCGGTCAGATGCTTGGTACCATGAACGCTGTGCCCACCAATTTTGTCTCGCTCTTTGCCAACATGATCCGCGGCATGCTCTATGCCCTGAAGGCCATAGAGGAAAAAAAAGCCGCGTAATGCCGCAAGGCTCAGAGCATAACGCCTTTACAAGCCAAAGACTGAGGAGTCTGACATGTCCGTGACCAAAGAACAGGTTGTCGAGTTCATCTCCAACATGACCGTGCTGGAACTGTCCGAGTTCATCAAAGAACTGGAAGAAAAATTCGGCGTGTCCGCCGCCGCCCCCGCCGCCGCCATGGTGATGGCCGCTCCGGCCGGCGGCGCTGCCGCCCCCGCTGAAGAAGAAAAGACCGAATTCGACGTTGTCCTGAAGGAAGCCGGCGCCAACAAAATCGGCGTCATCAAGGTCGTGCGCGCCCTGACCAGCCTGGGCCTCAAAGAAGCCAAGGACAAGGTCGACGGCTGCCCCGCCCCCCTGAAGGAAGGCGTTTCCAAGGAAGAAGCCGAAGAAGCCAAAAAGCAGCTCACCG
>CASQEL010000207.1 GCA_949427775.1 uncultured Desulfovibrionaceae bacterium | reverse complement strand
GAGATGGAAGAATTCGGCAATGCAAAACGTGCTTTCTTGAGAAATATTCTCCCTTATGAGTCCCTTCTCGCAGCTCCTGCCTCCTGACATTCATGCGATTGCCCTGCGCTCGACCGTGTTTTTGCCTTTACGGCGTTGCCGGGAACACGTATGTTCCAGAGATGGAGGAATATCATGGCATCTGCATCCGATACCACCGGCCCTTCCCCGGAACCGGCGCCGCCGGAAGCCCTGCTGGCGGGGATGCGGCGCAGGATCACGCCGCTTTCCGACGAAGCCGCGCTGGCGTCCTGCGTTTTTGATCTGCGCCGCGGCCTGACGGACGCGCTGCTCGAACAGACGCTTCCCGAGGGAGAAAATATCGCCGCCGAAGACGAACTTCGGGACGCCCTCCCTCCGCTGATCGTGCCGCCCGGCCCCTTCATTCCCGTGTTTTCGGCCTGGCGGGCGGCCCTGGCCGCGGTGCTGGGCCTGCTGGCCGGTTCCGCCGTGATGCAGGGCCTGAACCTGAGCGGCGGCTGGGCCGTGCTCGGAGCCATGTGCGGCGTGGCGGCCGTTCTGTGGGCGGCGGAAGCCGCAGCCCGAATCGTGGCCCGAGGCGGACTGTCTCCGGCTGGAGGCGTGTCCGCGCGCACGCTCCGGCGGCGGTTGCGCATCGCGTTCGGCGTCGCCCTGGCCGCCGTCCTGCTGCGGGATTTTCTGCTGGGGAATCCGATTCCCGAAGCCCCGCTGGCGGCGGTGGGCGCGTTTCTCGGCCTGGGGCTGACCCTGGGGCTGTTCACCAACCTCTATACCCTGCTCGTTCTGCTCGCGCTTTTTTGCCTGTCGGCGGATCGCCCCGTGCGTCTGGATACGGAGGAGTATCTGCAACGCCTGCGCCTGGCCGCCCTGACCTGGTGGGCGGGCGCGACACGGTATGCCGCGGCGTTCTCCCGCCTGCGCGACGCGCAACGGGACGTGGAGCGCCGCCGTCTGCGCGAAGTGGGGCAGGATCTCTACTCGTTCGCCTGCGAACTGCCCGCCGCGCGCCGGGCCTGGCTGGAGGATCGGCTCCGCCGCCTCGGTCTGGAAGCGCCGCGCGCCGAAGGCGAACTGATCTGGAACGAGGCGCTGGCCCGGACCTATGATCCCGTGGGCTATCTGGAAACAGGGGATCGCTGTTATGTGGACCTGCCGCCCCTGCTGGAAAACGGAGAACTGCTGCGCAAGGGCACGGTCCGCAAAGTGAGGGCATGATGGCCGACGATGTCACCGCCATGGATCTCGGCACCAGCAACACCTGCGTCACGCGGTGTTCCGCCGATGCCGCCGTGACCGTTCTGCGTCCCGAGGGCTGGCATCACAGTACCCTCGGGGGCGCGATTCCCACCCTGGTGCTGTACCGCGACGGCGATCCCTTTCTTGTCGGCGCCGCGGCCGAACACGAATTCGGCGAGGCCACGGCCGCCGAGCGCCGTTCCTACACCCTGCGCGGCCAGTTCAAACCCGACATCGCCGCACGGGACGACGCCCGGCGCTGGATGGAAGACTTCCTCCGTCTGTTGCGCTCGCGCGTGGCCGTTACGGACAACCTCCTGGTGGGCATTCCCTGTCAGGCCGAAAACCACTACCAGCAGGTCTTGCGCCGCTGTCTGGCCGACACGGGATGGGGAAACGCCCGCTTTCTGCGCGAGCCCATGGGCGCGCTCCTCCACTATATCGCCACGGGCGCGCTGCCGCCCTCCCTGGCGGCCCGCGGCGTGCTGACCGTGGACTTCGGCGGCGGCACCTGCGATCTGGCCGTGCTGCGGCGGGCGGACGTGGTTTCCCGGCACGGAGACATGCTGTACGGCGGGCGGCTGTTCGACGATCTGTTTTTCCGGATGCTGCTGGAGCGCAACGCCGGTCTGGAGGACAGGTTGACCCGCGAGGGCAACGACTATTACGTGCACTGGATAGCCTGCCGTCAGGCCAAGGAGGATTTTTCCAACGCCATGGCCGTCCGGCGCGATCAGCCCGTCACCGTGCGGGTGCGCTGGAGCAGTTGGGACGGCGCGGCCGCCCGCGAGCAGGCCGCCTACATCGACAATCTGACCTGGGAGGAATTTCTTTGCCGCGCGGGGGACTACCGGCCCACGCCGTCCCTGCTGGAAACGCTGCGCGAACACCGGGACAGAGCCGGACTGTCGCCCCATGCCGAAGGTCTGCTGCACGGCAAGCGGGTGGATCTGGTCTCCTGGTTCGAGCATATTCTGCTGGAAGCCCTGGCCCGGGCCCGCCGCGACGAGGGCCTCGTCGGCGCGGACGTTCCCATGGTCCTGCTCACCGGCGGCAGCAGCGCCTGGCCCTTTGTGGGCGAACTGGTGCGCCAGATCATGGGAGAACGCGCGCAACTGCTGGTGGGCGACGAGCCGTATGCCGACATCGCCAAGGGGCTGGCCCAGTACCATGTGCTGGCCGAACGCCTGCGCGAAGGCCGCGCCGCCCTGCAACGCGAGCTCCCCGCCTTCATGGAGGAACACATCCGCCGACGGGCCATCCGCGAAACGCTGGACGCGGGTGTGGACCGCCTGCTGGGCCAGTGCGCGGATCTGTTGCGCAATGCGGTCCTGCTGCCGGAATTCCGGCGCTACCGCGACGAAGGCGGGCCCCTGCGCGCGCTCATGGCGCGTATCGGAGAGGCCATGCGCCGGGAAGAACCCCGCCTGCGCGATCTGCTGGACGCCGAAACCGGCCGCCTGGCCCGCCGCGTGACCGAAGCCTGCCGGACGGAACTGAAAGCCTGGTTCCGGAGCAAGGGCATTCCCATTCTCCCGGAACGGCTGGAGCAGACCTGGCTGGGCGTGGGAATGAGCGCCTTTCTGGCGCGCATGGGCGAGGAACTGAGCCGCTCCACCCTGGCCCCGACCCGCGCCGCGGCCGAAACCGCCACGGCCGTCATGGCGCCGAGCCTGGCCGCCCTGGCCGCCTCGGGCACGGTGGTGATCACCCCGCTGATCGCCATCGCCATGGGCGTCGCGGGCGTCGTGATCATGCGCCTGTTCCATATGGACCGCTGGGTGGTGGAAAAGGCCCTCGACCTGCCGCTGCCGGGCCCGCCGGATCTTCAGCGAAGAGCGCAGCGCCGCATTGTGCGACTAGCAGCTGGAGGCGTTCGGGGCCTCCTTCCGCGCGCAGTTGCCGGAGGAATGGAGTAGGGCCGAAGGACAGATTCTGGCCGAGGCCGCCCGCGTGGCCGGAGAGGAAATCGCGGCGCTGGATCTGCTGAACATCACGCCGGGATAAAAAACGGAGCCGTCGCGTCGTTGCGGCGCGGCGGCCCCACATCGGCGACGCCGGGGGCAGGAGCGACGGCGCGTCGCCAAAAGCGGCCCCCGCCTTCTTCCCGGCTTTACGCCGCCGTTACTTCAGGATTTCCATCCACTTTACATCCACGTCATTGGCCCGGAACTTGTGGGTATCCACCTCGCCGTGGAGGCGCACACGGTTTTGGGGCGTCACGCGGCGTCCGCCGAACACCTTGTCGTCAATGTCCACGACGACCTCTCCGGAATCGTCTTTGAACATGTACTCGTCTTCCCTGCCCGTGACTTTGGAGACAATATGCCCCTCCAGCACGCACGGGGTATCGTCGCGGGCGTCGCGCACCTGCGCCGCCCTGGTGACCTTGTGCGCGCCGGGGCCTTCAAAGCCTCCGGGAGAGCCGGGCACGCCCGGACCGTCAAAAGCGGCGTAAGCGGGAACGGCCAGAGCCGTCAGCAGCAGAAACGAAAGAACAAGACGCATGGGAATAACCTCCTTTGGCGCGCAGGCGCGGTTATGAAATACATGACGCGAGAGTACCCGGTCGGATGTCAGGAAAATGTCAGGATTTCCGTCCGGCGGCATCAGTGTCGCACATATTCGCGACCAAAACCACCAGAATCTCGAACGACGGTGTTCTTTCTCTCCGGCGTAACCTGCTATGTGCCGTTGACAGTCCTGTAAATACTTCCGACCATGTCTATAACCCACGCCTTGCAGGCTATCCAAAGAATAAAGAGCAGCAGGGAAAAGCCTATATTGCCGACTATACCAGATCCCACCCAGGCCAAACCACTTTTCCGCCATGAGGACTTCAAGGCGCCGATTTCCGTTTTGCATTCCGCCGCAATCCTGGCAATACCGGCCTCATGCGCCTTGATCAGTTCCGCCAGGGCTTCTTTTTTACCTTCCGCAGCGGCGTGGTGGAGCTGCCGCACTGCATCACCTGTTTCGCCAGGGCTTCGCCGGGGACGGTCAGCACGACCTGTTTGTCGGCTCTGACCAACTCGCCGGTATAGGATGTCTTCATCATGGCAAAGCCGACGGTTTCCGGCTCAAGACTCAGATACGTCCACCAGGAAACCGTGGCAAGATTTGTTTTAATCTGTCCGAGCACCAATCTTTGCTCTGATGACCATGCGGAAACGATATGAACCGGAG
>CASQEL010000206.1 GCA_949427775.1 uncultured Desulfovibrionaceae bacterium | reverse complement strand
CGGTGTGGACGGACTCAAAACAGGTTGGATAGTCGCTTCCGGATATCATCTGATCGTGACCGGCAAGCGTGGCAAAGTCCGTTTGTTGGCGGTGGTTATGGGCGGTTCCAACAAGAATATTCGGGATCGTGAGGCGCGGCGTCTTATTGAAGCCGGTTTTGCGACGCCCTACAACAGCAAAAAAGTCAAACAGCGCCTTTCCGGGCGCAGATGAAACAACCGTACAAGGACAGCCCATCGCGGACAATCACAAAATACTCCCCGTAGCCGGGCCGAGTGATCAGCTCCCCCCTCTCGGCAAGCGCTATGGCTTGGTCAAACAGCATTCCCATCCCTTTTCGTGACGATTCCCGGATATGGCGACAAGTTCCGATATCCTGCCGCAAAATCCTTTTTGATTGCCATCCCTGTCCATGCCTGCTATTATTTCAATAATATGCAGAATAGATTGTACTATTCCGCATTTTTGTCCAAATCACGGTGTGTCGCGCGTGCTGTCCCCGACCGCCCGGCAACCGTTTTTTCCACATCTTCAAAGGAGCTTTACCATGTCAGGCGCAACATCCGCTTCTCCCCACCTGACGCTCGACACCAAGGCGTTTGTCGACGCCCTCGCCGCCCAAAACAATCCCCCTCTGTACACCCTTTCTCCGGCTGCGGCGCGCAAAGTTCTCTCCGACGCCCAGTCCCAGCCGGTGCGCAAACCTGACGCGGACATCCGGGATCTAAGTCTGCCCTGCGGTCCCACCGGCATGGTGCCTGTCCGGATCGTTCGTCCTTTGGGGGCCGCAAAAAATCTGCCCTTGATTTTATACATTCACGGCGGCGGCTGGATTCTGGGCGACAGGGAAACCCACGATCGCCTGGTGCGGGAACTCGCCGTCGGCGCGGAAGCCGCCGTGGTGTTTCCCGAGTACACGCCATCGCCGGAAGTTCAGTACCCTACAGCCATCGAGCAGTGCTACGCGGTACTGCGTCATGTAGCGGAGAACGCCGCCGCATTCGGCGTGGCCCCTTCCAGAATAGCCGTGGCCGGAGACAGCGTGGGCGGCAACATGGCCACGGTCATGACGCTGATGGCCAAGGAACGCCGCGGACCGAACATCGCCGTCCAGTTGTTGTTTTATCCCGTTACGGACGCCGATTTCGACACCCCCTCCTACCAGGCTTTCGCCGACGGCCCCTGGCTGACGCGCACGGCCATGCAATGGTTTTGGGAAGCCTACATTCCGGACCCGGCCCAACGTCGAATCTTCACAGCTTCGCCGTTGCAGGCCACAGCGGATCAGCTACGCGGCCTGCCTCCGGCGTTGGTTCTCACGGCGGAAAACGACGTGCTCAGGGACGAAGGCGAAGCCTACGCCCGCAAACTCATTGAGGCCGGCGTGCGTGTGGCCTGCATGCGCTGCAACGGCACGCATCATGATTTTATGATGCTCAATGCCCTGGCGGGAACCGCGCCTGCCCGCGCGGCCACCACGCTTGCCGTCGCCACACTCAGAAAATACCTGCAGTAGCCATGCCCTGATATTCCGAATCAGAAGCAAACGGCGTGCCGCGAAGCTATTCTGCGGCACGCCGTTCCGGCATTCTTTCGTCGGAATTGCCGTCAACAGCTTTCCATAAACGCCTTGTACGCCTCCACTGTGGCATACAGATCCACAGCGCTGGAGAGTTCAAAGGGACTGTGCATGGACAGCACCGCCGGTCCCAAATCAATCACCGACATGCCGTAAGCGGCCAGGAACAGGGCCACGGTACCGCCGCCGCCCAAATCCACACGTCCACATTCGGCCATCTGCCAGGGAATATTGCGGGCATTGAGCACGCCGCGCAGCCATCCCACATATTCCGCATCGGCCTCGCTGGCCCCATACTTGCCGCGCGAACCGGTGAATTTTGAGAAGCAGGCCCCATACCCCAACTGCGCGGCGTTCTGTTTTTCGTGCACGTCTTGCCAGTCAGGATCCAGCGCTGCCTGCACGTCGGCGGACAGGGCTCTGGTGGCGAGCATGACTTCCGAAAAGCGGGCCTCCGGCTGCCAGGCGGCGATGCAGTCTTCCACGCAGTACTGAAAGAAACGCGAACTGGCTCCGGTAGCGCCGTCGGACCCGATTTCTTCCTTGTCCCAAAAGATCACGCCCACGGTGTGCTGCGGCGCATCGGCGGAAAGGAGGGCTTCCAGCGCCGTGAACACGCAGATGCGATCATCCTGACCGTAGCCGCCCAGCAGCGCGGCGTCCAGCCCTACCCGGCGGGCCGGACCGGCGGGCACGGCCTGCAGTTCGGCGGAGACAAGATCTTCCTCGGTAATGTCATATTTCCTGCCGAGAAGTTCCAGTACATGTTTTTTCACGGCATCTTTTGGCGCGTCTTTATCCTCCGCTCCCTTGTCCGCCGGACGGTGCCCCAGGATGACGTTGAGTTTTTCGGCCTCAAAGGCATCCGTCACCGTCTGGGTGTTCTGCTTCTGCGCCAGATGAGGCAGCAGATCGGCAATGGTGAAGACGGGTTCAGCGGGATCTTCTCCCAGGATTACGGAAACACGTTCGCCGTTCCGGCGCACGATCACGCCGTGCAACGCCAGAGGCCGGGCCAGCCACTGGTATTTACGGATGCCGCCATAATAGTGGGTTTTGGCCTGAGCCACGCCGGGCTGCTCGATCAGCGGGCGCTGCTTGAAATCCAGCCGGGGACTGTCGGCATGGGCGCTGATCAGATGCAGGCCACGGGTCAACGGCAACGTGCCCCGACGCGCCGCAAACAGCGCTTTGCCCCGGAACGGGCGGACCACCGCGCCGCCATTATGTTCTTCGGTATATCCGGCGTCTCGAAGACGACGCTGCACGTAGGCCACGGTTTCCCGCTCCGTCTTGCATTCAGACAAAAATTCCAGATAGCGCCGCGCCAGTGATTCCATGGCTTCGGCATGTTCCGGCGTATTGTACGTCTCCCATCCGCTGACGGGAGTATAGGCATAAGGATCTTTTTCCATAATTCCGCAATCGATTTCGTTAAGGTTGTCACACACGCAAAGCTTGGGCCACAGCACTCGCGGCGGATGCGAATTCCGCGTCCGCCAGAGTGCGCACATCCAGGCAGAATGCCTGTTCTTCCAACCGCCCCAGCAGGGGCGGGTTCATCGATAAAAGACGCTGTTTCAGCTCCGTGGCGGATATGTCTGACGGGACGACGCGGACCAGCGTCGTGGGCAGGTCCCGCTCAGGAAATGCCCCGCCGCCCACGCGCGATACGTCGGGTCGCAGTTCCACGCGGGCCGCGCCGCCGAGCCCGCGCCGCAACCGCGACGCCAGCTTGCGGGCGCGCGCCGCCAGGGACTCCGGCGTGGCGGTGATCATACGCAGCGTGGGCACGCGCCGCCGGGCCAATTCCGGCTCCAAATACAGACGCAAGGTGGCTTCCAGGGCGGCCATGGTCAACTTGTCCGTGCGCAACGCCCGGTTGAGGGGATTGCTCCGGATGCGGTCCACCGCATTTCGCCGGCCAAGGATAATCCCGGCCTGCGGTCCTCCCAGAACCTTGTCCCCGGAAAAGGTCACCACATCCGCCCCTTCCCGGACTACGGACTGTACGGTGGGTTCACCGGGCAGGCCGCTGTCCGCGAGATCCAGCAGACTGCCGCTGCCCAAATCTTCAATAACGGGCACCCCGTGCTGCGCGGCCAATGCCGCCAGTTCCCTCAGGGGCACATCCTTATGGAAACCCACGATACGATAATTGGATGTGTGCACCCGCAGAAGAGCTGTGGTTTGTGGCGTGACGGCTTCGGCATAATCCTTGAGATGCGTGCGGTTGGTGGCCCCCACCTCGCGCAGGACGGCGCCGCTCTTCTCCATGATTTCAGGGATGCGGAAACTGCCGCCGATCTCCACCAGTTGCCCCCTGGAGACGATAACTTCGCCTCCCTTGCACAGGGTGTCCAGCACCAGCAGCACCGCGGCGGCATTGTTGTTGACCACCAGCGCGGCTTCCGCGCCCGTAAGTCGGCACAGCAGTCCTTCCACCAGACTGTAACGGCTGCCCCGTCCGCCCGTGGTCAGATCCAGTTCCAGATTGCAGTAGCCGGAACAGGCCGCGTTCACGGCCTCCCGCGCCTCTTCGGCCAGCACGGAACGCCCCATGTTGGTATGGATCACCACGCCTGTGGCGTTGAGCACGCGCCGCAATCCGGGCCGCACCCCCCGCGCCACATGCTCCTTCAAGGCGGGCAGCAGAGAATCCAGGGCCAGATGGTCGGCGTCATCCACACGACCGGCGCGGATATCCTCCCGCAACGCGTCCAGAAAAGCGGTGATCAGTTCCCGCACCAGAGGACGCGGTACTGCCGCCATGTCCGGCAACGTCTGTTCCAGCGTGGACAGGCACACGTCCATGGATGGCAATGCCCTAAAAAGATGCGTCATCAAAAATTTCCTTTATGGCGTCACTCGGCGGTACGCGGATGCGC
>CASQEL010000205.1 GCA_949427775.1 uncultured Desulfovibrionaceae bacterium | reverse complement strand
GGGGCGCGTCCACGGTGTTTTTCGACGGCGGGGCCGCCGTCGATGCGGGCGTTGTTCCGCGTTTCGCCGGAAAAGGCCGTGTTTCCCGGCCTTCGGCCTCGGAGGACACCGCCTGCGGCGGGATCGTCGACGGCAGATCCGCGGCGAAACCGTCGCCGCCGGAAAAGGCGTCTCCGTCCGTCATCCCCGATGCTTCCCGATCCGCCCGATTCCCGAACGGAGACGGCCGCCGGTTGATGCCGCCCACGGCGCTCATATAGGCGTCCTCCAGGCGCGGCGGCACAGGGCCGCCGCCCCGGCGCAGCACTTCTTCGCGCAGGGCGGGCGGCGCGTCTGTCCGGAGCACCACGCGCACATGACTGCCCTGAATCAGGGCGTCGTCCACGCCGGGACGCCGGGTCCACCAGTCCAGTTCCCGGCGGTTGTCGCCCCGGATCGGGCGAATCAGAAATACGCGGCCTTCGGCCCGGCGGGTGAGGTCTTCCGGCGGCCCCACATAGATGGTTTTGCCCTGATCCAGCATGATCACGCGGGGGCAGCGGGCGGCTTCTTCCAGATAGGCCGTGGACCAGACGACGGTCATGCCGCCGCCGCTCAGTTCCCGCACCATGCGCCACAGCTCGCGGCGGGACTGCGGGTCCACGCCCACACCGGGTTCGTCCAGCAGAAGCAGGCGCGGCGATCCCAGCAGGGCGCAGGCGATGCCCAGTTTTTGCTTCATGCCGCCGGAGAGCCGCCCGGCCAGACGTTGGGTAAAAGGGTGCAGGGCGGTGAAATCCAGCAACCGGGCGAAAAGCCTGTCGCGATCCGGGCCTTCCAGGCCGCGCAGCCGGGCGTGCAGGCGCAGGTTGGCCATGACGGAAAGATCCTCGTACAGACCGAAACGCTGGGGCATGTAGCCGATGCTGTTGGGGGCCTCGCGCGCGGCGTCCATGGGCGGCCGCCCGAACACCAGGGCCGTGCCCGCCGTGGGGCGCATGAGCCCGGCCAGGATGCGGATCAGGGTGGTCTTGCCCGCCGCGTCCGGCCCCACCAGCCCGGTGATCCGCCCGGCGGGCAGGTCGGCGCTGACGCCGTCCAGGGCCGGAGGCCCGGACGCGCCGAAGCGCATGCCCAGATCCCGCAGCGTCACCGCCATGCTGTCTGTCGCGGACGCGGCGTCGGTCCTGCTCATCGGGCCTCCGGGACAGGAGACAAGGGCAGGGTGATGGTCACCGGCATGCCCTGGCGCATGACGTTTTCCGGGTCCCGGACCTGCACCCGTATGCGGTAGACCAGCGCCGTGCGCACGTCCATGGTTTCCACGCTTTTGGGCGTGAACTCCGCCGTGGGCGAGATGAACCCCACCGTGCCGGGAAAGGTCCTGCCCGGCGCGGCGTCCACGGCCACCCGCACCGCCATGCCCGGCTTCACCAGCCCCAGATCCGGCTCGGACACGTAGGCCCGCAGCCGGACGGGGTTGGTCAGAGTCAGGGTGTACACCGTCTGGCCGGCCTGGACGATGGCGCCTTTTTCGCGGGCCCGGGTCAGAATGACGCCCTCCTGCGGCGCGCGAAGCACGGCGTCGCCCAGCAGGGTCCGGGCGCGGTCCAGTTGGGCCCGGGCCGCGTCCACGGCGGCGCGCTGGGCCAGCACCTCTTCTTCCCGGTAGCCGCTGGTCAGCATGTTCAGCTTGTCCCGGGCCGAGCGCAGTTGAGCGGCCGCCTCGGTGTCGCGGGAGCGGGCGTTGTCCAGATCCTTCTGGGAAACGGCGTTGGAGGCGCGCAGGGCTTCCACCCGGCGCAGATTGATCCCCGCGTTGCGCGCCACGGCCGCGGCCGCAACCACCGCCGCGCGGGCCTGCGCCACTTCCTCCACCCGGTAGCCGCGCTCCAACTGCGTCAACCGGGCCTGTTGCCCGGCCAATTCGGCGGCGGCCGCGTCCCGCGACTGCCGGAGCAGATCGTCGTCCAGCGTGGCCAGCACGTCGCCGGCGCGGATCCGATCGCCCTCGTCCACCAGCACGTCGCTGATGCGTCCGTCCACCCGGAAGGCCAGATCCACCTGCCGGATATCCACGTTGCCGTAGAGAACAAGGGCCTCGCGCGGGCGGCCGTTGTGCAGGACATGCCGGAGCAGCGCGCCCGCTCCGACCAGACAGAGCAGCAGGACGGCGAGTTTCAACGAACGGGAAGTGAGCACGGACATGATGCCTCCGGGACGCGGAAAAGGGTTGTCCCTATGACCATACGCTTTGCCGCGTTTTTTCTCAACGCGGCGGAGTTTCGCGGAATGCCGCCGTGAAAACTGTTGACGAAGCGGCGGGATCTGCGGAATCTTCCGGGGAGCTGTCGCGCGAAATCGTGCGCGCCGCCGACAATGTGGCCGCGCGGCAGACAGCGGCCGGGGAGCGGATGAGCGGCCGCGTGAGCGGTATTCAGCGGATCAGCGGGGAAAACGCCGCCATGTTTGGAAGACATGCACTTTCCGTGGGCGCCCCGGCCGATCAGGCGGAGGTCCGCGGCGGCCCATCAAGCACCGGAAAGCCTGATTCCTTCATGTGTAACCTCTCGTCGGAGCGGACTGTCATGCTTGCCATCCTGGATTACAAAGCCGGAAACCAGACCAGCGTCCGCCGCGCTCTGGATCATCTGGGCATTCCCTGCGCCGTGACGGCGGACCCGGAAGTCGCGGCGGCCGCGGCGGGGATCATCTTTCCCGGCGTGGGCGCGGCCGGTCAGGCCATGGATCAACTGGAACGTTCCGGCCTGGGCGCGACGCTGCGCCGGGCCGTGGCCGAAGGACAGCCCCTGTTGGGCATCTGCCTGGGCTGCCAGATTCTGCTGGAACACAGCGAGGAGAACGACGCGCGGACCCTGGGGTTGCTTCCCGGCGTCTGCCGCCGCTTCGAGCCCGGTTTGCGGGATGAGGACGGCACGCCGATCCGCATTCCCCACATGGGGTGGAATACCCTGCGCCTGCGCCGCCCCGAGAGTCCGCTGCTGCGCGGCCTGAATGCCGAGGCCGCCTTCTATTTCGTGCACGGCTACTATGTGGAGCCCGACCCGTCGCTGGTGATCGCCACCACGCGCTACGGGCGCGAGTTCTGCTCCATCTACGGGCGCGACGGCCTGTGGGCCGTGCAGTTCCACCTGGAAAAGAGCGGCCGCCCCGGCCTGTCTCTGCTGTCCAACTTCCACACCTATTGCCGCGAGGTGCGCCATGCTCAGTAAACGGGTCATTCCCTGTCTCGACGTGCGCGACGGCCGTCTGACCAAGGGCGTCAAATTCGCGGGCAACGAGGATATCGGCGATCCGGTGGAAACCGCCCGCCGTTATTATGAGGAAGGCGCGGACGAAATCGTCTTCTATGACATCACGGCCTCCCACGAGGCGCGGGGCATCTTTCTGGACGTGGTGGCCCGCGTGGCCGCGCAGATCTTCATTCCCTTTTCCGTGGGCGGCGGCATCAACACCGTGGAAGACATGCGCGCCGTGCTGCTGGCCGGGGCCGAAAAGGTGTCGGTCAACTCCGGAGCCGTCAAAAATCCGGAGATCATCCGGGCCGGAGCCGCCGCCTTCGGTTCCCAGGCCATCGTGGTGGGCATGGACGTGCAGCGGGCGCCGGTGTCCGAACAGATTCCCTCGGGCTATGAAATCGTCATCCACGGCGGCCGCAAGCCTATGGGGATGGACGCCCTGGCCTGGGCGCGCCGGTGCGAGGCCTTGGGCGCGGGCGAGCTGTGCGTCAACTCCATCGACGCCGACGGCACCAGGGACGGCTACGAGCTGCGCCTGACCCGTGCCGTCTGCGATGCCGTGTCCATTCCGGTCATCGCCTCCGGCGGCGCGGGCAATCCGGATCATATGTATGAGGCCGTGAGCGCGGGCGGGGCTTCCGCCGCGCTGATCGCCTCCATCGTGCATTACGGTCAGTACACCATCCGTCAGTGCAAGGAGCGGATGGCGGCGTTGGGCGCGCCCGTGCGTCTGCACTGGTGACGGGCGGAACTCCGCCGCGGCGGTCCCGTGTTTTCCGCTCCACGTGAAACACTTTGCGGCGCGGAAAGGGAAGGACGGCGGCCTTGCGACAAGAGGCGCATGAAACATCTGCTGCGAATTTTGCGGGATATGGGACCGCTGTGCGTGGCGCTGTCCGGGGGACTGGACAGCCGTTTTCTGACGCACGCGGCGCTGCTGGCGGGATGCGACGTGCTGGCCGCGCACGCGGCCGGACCGCATGTGCCCGAGGCGGAATCGGCCTGGGCGCGCGCCTGGGCCGTCGCGCGGGGTGTCCCTCTGGTGGAGGTGGCGTTCAATCCGCTGGAAGTGCCGGAAGTCCGGGAAAACGGTCGTGAACGCTGCTATTTCTGCAAGCGGGCGCTTGTGGCGGCCCTGCGCGCGGCGGCCGGAGAGCGGACGCTGTGCGACGGAACCAACGCCGACGATTTCGGACAATGGCGTCCCGGCCTGCGCGCCCTGCGGGAAGCGGGGGT
>CASQEL010000204.1 GCA_949427775.1 uncultured Desulfovibrionaceae bacterium | reverse complement strand
GAACGGCGGGAAGCGCGTAAAAACAAAGATTTCGCCCGGTCGGACGCCATTCGCGATGAACTGGCCGGACTGGGCATCGAAGTCCGCGACACGCCAGAGGGCGCCGTATGGGATATCGCCTGACACCTTCTTTTTGGCGGCGCGGCATAGCCTGCCTTGTGCTGTGCGCCGTTTTTCTCACTCAGGCGCCGGCGACGCCCGCCCATGCCTTTCTTGGCCTGGGCGGGTTCGGCATCAAGGATGAAAAGGAACTGGGACGCAAATTCGAGGTGTTGATCCGTTCCAGGCTGCCGCTGGTGGAAGATCCGGAAGTATCTCTGTATGTCCGGTCCATTGTGGACCGACTGGCCAAAAACATTCCTCCCCAACCCTTCACGTTCACCAGCGGCGTTGTCCTGCATAATTCCCTCAACGCCTTCGCCGTGCCCGGCGGACACGTCTTCGTCTTCACCGGCCTGATGATGCAGTTGGACAGCGAGGCGGAACTGGCGGGCGTCCTGGCTCATGAGCTTTCACACGTCACTCAGCGCCATGTGGCGGCGCGCATGGAGCGGGCCAAATACCTGACCATCGGCAGTCTGCTGCTGGCTGTCGCGGGCATCGCCGCGGGCGGCGCGGGCGGCGGCGCCCTGGCCGTGGGCGCCATGGGCGCGGGCCAGTCGGCCATGCTCAACTATAGTCGTGTGGACGAAAACGAGGCCGACCATATCGGGTACCAGTATCTGGTCGCCGCCGGGTATCCTCCGCAGGGCATGGCGGGCGGTTTCCAAAAAATCCGGCAGAAAAGCTGGATGAGCGGCACCAGCGTGCCGCCCTATCTGTCCACCCACCCGGAGTTGGGAGATCGCATCAACGGCATCATGGCCCGCGTCAAGGCGGCTCCGGCCGGAGTGCGCAACCGCAAGGAAGACAACACCCGTTTCCGACGGGTGAAAACCCTGCTTTGGGCGCGCTACGGCGACACTCAGGCCGCCATGCAGATGTTTGCCTCGGCCGGATCGAAAAACTGTCTGGCCCTCATGGGCAAGGGCATCGTCTTGTCCCGCGAAAACAAGGTCAATGAAGCCGCGGCGGCGTTCGACACGGCGCTGGCCTGCGGCCCCGACGATCCGCTGGTGCTGCGGGAAGCCGGAACATTCCACTACCGCAAAGGCGACATGAAGCGTGCGGAAACGCTGCTGCGCGCCGCCATGGCCAGGGATTCCCGCGATTATATGGCGCGCTTTTTCTATGCCCGTCTGCTGGACGAAACCGGCCGGGCCGCACAGGCGCAACCGTATTATCAGGATGTGCTGCTCTCCGTGCCCGAAGATCAGGAAGTGCACGCGGCCTACGGTCGCTCCCTGGGCAGAGCGGGCAAGCCTTTCCAGGCATATCTGCACTTGGCCTACAGCGCGCTGTACGCCAACGACAAAAAACGCGTCGAACAATACTCCAATCAGGCCAAGGGGCAGATGAAAACAGCTTCGGATCGGGCCATGATGGATCGCTTCAACACCCGTTACAAGGAACGCCAGGAAATCTGGAAAGAAGGAATGTGATGGACACACACGCCACCACCATACTTGCCGTCCGTGTGGGCGACGCCGTGGCCATGGCCGGCGACGGACAGGTCACCCTGGGGCAAAGCATGGTCATGAAGCATACGGCCTGTAAAGTGCGCCGTCTGTACAAAGGACAGATTTTAGCGGGATTCGCCGGGGCCACGGCGGACGCCTTCACGCTTTTCGAGCGTTTTGAAGCCAAGCTGGAAGAAATGCACGGCAATCTTGTGCGCGCCGCCGTGGAAATGGCCAAGGAATGGCGCAAGGACAAGTACCTGCGCCGTCTGGAAGCCATGCTGCTGCTGGCGGACAAGGAACATATCCTGCTGTTGTCCGGCACGGGCGACGTCATAGAACCTGACGACGGGCTGGCCTCCATCGGCAGCGGCGGTCCCTACGCTCTGGCGGCGGCGCGGGCGCTGACCCGCCATGCCGACCTGGACGCCGAAACAGTGGTGCGGGAATCCATGACCATCGCCGCGGAAATGTGCTTTTTCACCAACAATCACCTTACGGTGGAAGTGCTGTGATTCCCAAGGCCCCCCCCTGTCGCCTGCATGCGGGCTGCAAGATTAATCTCGGCCTGCACATAACCGGCGTACGGGCGGACGGGTACCATGAATTGGATTCTCTGTTCTATCCGCTCCCGGAACCGCACGACACGTTGCACATCAGGGAAAACGCCGTTCCCGGCCTGACCCTGGAATGTTCCCGCATGGACATCGATCCCCGCCGCAACACCGTGACCAGGGCGTATGCGGCCTTTTCCGCGGCGACGGATTTTTCTCCCGCGCTGCATGTCGTTCTGGAGAAGGGCATTCCGCAGGGCGCGGGCCTGGGCGGCGGCAGCGCCGACGCGGGCGCGCTTCTCCGCGCTCTCAATGCGTGGGCGCCCGTGCCGTTGCGGGAAGCCGAGCTTGTGAACGTCGCGGCGGCCGTGGGAGCGGATGTTCCTTTTTTCTTATACAACAGGCCCTGCCGGGTTCGGGGCATCGGAGAACGCATGACTCCCTGTGAACCGGACCTTTCCGGCCTGCATCTGCTGCTGCTTTGTCCCGATGTCCATATCTCCACCCCCTGGGCCTATGCGGCCTGGGATCGTCGGCAAGCGCAGAAAAACGAATCCCAAAGGTTGACAACGCCCGGCGTCGGGGCTAAAGGATGGGACTCCTGTCGCATGTGGCTCGCCAATGCTTTTGAAGCGGCCGTTTTTCCCGACCATCCCAAGCTGCGGATGTTGAAGGAGACATTGCTGCGGAACGGCGCGGCGGCGGCAGTCATGAGCGGGAGCGGCGCAAGTCTTGCGGCCTTTTTTCGGGATGCCGAAACGGTAAAAACACTGTCCGGCGCTCTGCAAGAACAAGGTTTGCGCGTGTTTGTTCAGGCTTTATGATACTGGGGTGTCGCCAAGCAGGTAAGGCAACGGGTTTTGGTCCCGTCATTCGAGGGTTCAAGTCCTTCCGCCCCAGCCAAACAGCTTTTACAACAGTCTCCGTGCCTATCCCCGCCGAAAGGGCGCAGCAAAAGCAAAGGCGTGTCATGTTCAGTGATCTGAAGATCGTTACCGGTTCGGCCAACCCGGAACTTGCAAAAGCCATTTGCAACCATCTGGGGTGCCAGCTCACGCCGTCGTTGACCACCACCTTCAGCGACGGTGAAATCCGTATCGAAATCGGTGACAATGTTCGCGGCGATGATGTTTTTGTCGTGCAACCTACCTGTGCGCCCGTCAACAGCAATGTCATGCAGTTGTGTCTTATGCTGGATGCGCTCAAGCGCGCCAGCGCGGCGCGGATCACAGCAGTCATCCCCTACTACGGATATGCCCGTCAGGATCGCAAGGTCAGCCCCCGCGCGCCCATCAGCGCCAAGATGGTGGCCGACTTTCTGCATGTGGCCGGAGCGCAGCGCGTAGTCACCATCGACCTGCACGCGGGGCAGATCCAGGGCTTTTTCGATTGCCCGGTGGACAATTTGTACGCCGCGCCCGTCATGCTGGAATATCTGCGCCGGTTGCCGCACGATGATATCGTCATTGTTTCTCCGGACGCCGGCGGCGTGGAGCGCGCCCGCGCCTACGCCAAGCGGATGGAAGCCGGTTTGGCGATTGTGGACAAACGGCGCGACCGTCCCAATCAGGCGCAGGCCATGCATGTGATTGGGGATGTGCAAGGCAAGGTGGCCATCATGGTCGACGACATGATCGACACTGCCGGAACATTGTGCGCGGGGGCGGAAGTACTGGTAAAATACGGCGCCAAGGAAGTGATCGCCTGCGCCGCGCACGGTGTTTTGTCCGGACCGGCCATTGATCGCCTCAACAATGCCGCCGCGCTCACAAAGGTGTTGGTCACCGATACTATCCCGCTGGGCGAAAAGCTGGAACGGTGCCCCAAACTCCAAGTCATGTCCGTGGCTTCGCTGCTGGGCAAGACTATCCACAATATCCATACCGGATCGTCCGTCAGCGTCCTGTTTGTATAGAAAATCTTCCGCATTTCAGGTGCGGCAGTCAGTAAGGAGAGCCCATCATGTCCATTGAAAAAACCCTGACCGTTCAGAAACGCGCCGCCTTCGGCAAAGGTCCGAACCGCCGTCTTCGTGCTGAAAGTTTGGTTCCCGGCGTGTTCTACACCGCCAAGGGCGAAAATATTCCTGTACAAGCCCAGACGCTGCCGCTGGAAAAGATGTATGCCGAAATGGGACGTACCACGGTATTCAATCTTGAGATCGACGATAACGGTCACAAGAGCACCCACCCCGTCATGGTGTGGAGCGTACAGTACCACCCCTACAAAAAAACGTTCACGCATATTGATTTTTACGGCGTGGACCTGGACAAGACGGTCAAGGTGAACGTTCCTGTGGAATTCACCGGTGTTTCGCGCGGGGTCAAGCTGAGCGGTCGTCTGGAGACGTATCGCGAACAGGTTCAACTGGTCAGCAAACCGTTGGATATGCCCAAAAAGGTTACTGT
>CASQEL010000203.1 GCA_949427775.1 uncultured Desulfovibrionaceae bacterium | reverse complement strand
CGCCGACAGTGGTGACGGTCATATGCGAAACGCCGTCTTCAAGCGTAGGCGCCACGTTCAACGATTCGATGTTGAAGCCGCGCCCGCTGAACAGCCCGGCCACCCGGGAAAGCACTCCCGGTTCATTTTCCACCAGCACGGAAAGTACATGTCGCATGGCCCCCTCCTATACCAGAAGCATTTCATCCAGAGCCGCACCAGAGGGCACCATTGGATAGACGTTTTCCTCGCGCTCGACATGCACATCAATGATGGCGGGGTTGGGCGAGGCCAGGGCCTGGGACAGCGTGGACTCCAGTTCGTCCATCGTCCGGATACGGTAGCCTTCCGCGCCGTAGGCTTCAGCCAGCTTCACGAAGTCCGGCTGGGCTTCCATATTGGTGGAGCAGTAATTCCTGTTGTAGAACAGCTCCTGCCACTGACGGACCATGCCGAGATAGCCGTTGTTCAAAATCAGGATCTTGATGGGCAGTCGATTGTGCACAGCCGTGGCAAGCTCCTGAATGTTCATCTGGATGGACCCGTCACCCGCGACATCCACCACCAACCGATCCGGGAAGGCGAACTGCGCGCCGATGGCCGCGGGGAATCCGTAGCCCATGGTGCCCAGTCCCCCGGAAGTCAGCAACGTGCGGGGTTTGGTGAAGGTGTAGAACTGGGCGGCCCACATCTGGTTCTGGCCCACCTCGGTAGCGATGATGGCGTCACCGTTGCTGATCTTGTACAGGGCTTCCACCACGGCCTGCGGCTTGATGTTGCCGTTTTTCTGATAGGTGAGCGGCTTCTCGTCGTGCCAGCCCCTGAGGGTAGCCAACCAGTCCGCATGGGACGCCTGCCAGTCCTTGCCGCCCACACGGGCTTCGGCAATCTCCAGCAATCCTTCCAGCGCCTGGCGGCAGTCTCCCACCACGGGCACATCCACTTCCACGTTTTTGCGGATGGAAGTGGGGTCGATATCGATATGCACGATACGCGCATGAGAGGCGAAACCCGATATCCGGCCCGTCACGCGGTCGTCGAACCGCGCTCCCACCGCGATGACCAGATCGGCATGGTTGACGGCCATGTTGGCCGCGTAGGAGCCATGCATGCCCACCATGCCCAGCCAGAGTTCGTCGTCACCGGGAAATCCCCCCAGCCCCATGAGCGTGGAGGCCACGGGAATGCGCAGCGTATGCGCCAGAGCGCGCAGACAGTCCGCCGCGTCGGACATGATGACGCCGCCGCCGGCCAGCAGCAGGGGCCGCTGCGCTTCCGCCAGCACGTCCACAGAACGGCGCAGCTGGTTCAGGTTGGGCCGGTAGGTAGGGTTGTAGCTGCGCATGTGGACGTCCTCGGGCCACACGAATTCCGTACGCGCCTGCATAATGTCTTTGGGCAGATCGACCAGCACGGGACCGGGGCGTCCGGAGCGAGCCAGATAGAACGCCTGACGCAGAGTACGGGCCAGTTTGCGGACGTCCTTGACCAGGAAGTTGTGCTTGGTGCATGGGCGGGTGATGCCCACGATGTCTACTTCCTGAAAGGCATCGTTGCCGATGAGCTTGGTGGGCACCTGTCCCGTGATGACGACCATGGGGATGGAATCGCAATAGGCTGTGGCTATGCCCGTCACCGTGTTGGTGGCTCCCGGACCTGATGTCACAAGACATGTTCCCACCTTGCCGGATGCGCGGGCATAGCCATCAGCCGCATGGACAGCAGCCTGCTCGTGCCGGACAAGCACATGCTTGATATCCGGAAAGCGTGGAATTTCGTCATAAATATCAATGACCGCACCGCCCGGATACCCGAACAGCACTTCCGTGCCTTCCCGTTTCAGCGATTCAAGCAGAATCTGTGCGCCGGTCAGTTCCATTTATTTCTCCTGAGCGCAGTACCTGTCCAGAATGGCCATAAGTTTGGTCTTTCCTTCCAGCTTCTGTTTTTTGAGCTGTTTGAGAGTCTGTTCTTCCGTCGGCGTGCGATAGCCCTTGGCTTCCAGCTTGTCGACCTGCTTTTCATACAGCACGTGATCTTCCCACAGTTCCTTCAGTTCCGGGTCCGTGGGGGCATACTTTTCCAATAGCTCGACTTCGCGCTGTTCCATGGAACACTCCCTGCGTTTGAGGTTATCCGGCCGCCTGGAGCACTTCAATGCTGAAATGCTCCGGGCATCCGCGTGTGCAGGCGCCCGCTACGGGGGCATCTGCACAATGTATTTGCGTAATAAGCGCCGCAATGAGCATCTTCAAAACCTTGAGAATGCGCTTTCTCAACGTGAATCCGCTCCAGGACGGCCGCACGACGGAATTTCCGCCTGAAAATTTTTTCGGAACGCCCGCTTCACGAACGATTCCGTCCGCACCCGGCTTTTTTACGCCGCGTCGCGGTTTATTGCAGCTTCATGGCGTATTGCAGCATGGAGGCTATGACGATTCGGTTCACAAGTTCGATGACGAGCAGCACCACCACAGGTGAAAAGTCAATGCCGCTGGTATATGTGAAAGGCAGCAGCTTGCGCACGCGGTAATATACGGGCTCTGTCAGACTGCGCAACGTCCGCACGATGGGGTTGTACGGATCCGGCCGAACCCACGAAAGAATGGCCGAGATCACCACTACCCAGAAATATATATTGAGAAGGGCGCCAACCACAGTGGCTATGGCTGAAAGCGTATTGGCGAAAATGATCATGCATGCTCCTGGCGGTATGGTATCGCCCCGGAGACGGGAACTCCGCACTGCCCCGCTCCGCGTGCCGCCGCACGGCACGTCCTTTCCGACAACGCCCCGCGCCGCCGTCACGCTCGCGACGGGATCGGACGGCGGAAAAGGCTTGCCCCATATAATTCCATTCCACAGGCAGAGTATCAAGTGAAAAAATGGGTACGGGCGATCAACAGCCGCGCAACGGTCCGGAACGCAGCACGCCCGCCAGCTCTGCAAAACTATCAACCTTGACGGCGGCGTCAAGAGCGGGATTGCGGAACGCGACGAAGGGCACGCCTCCGGCGGCGGCCGTGCGCGCGTCGTTGTCGCTGTCGCCGATGAACAGCAGTTCGTCTGTCGGCGCGCCCCACTGCTTCTGCACATAAAAAATGCCGTCCGGCGCGGGCTTGGGGGCCACGATTTCGACAGTGACCACCGGATCGAACCAGCCGTTCAGCTCGAAGCGATCCAGCACCGCCGTCATGCCTCCGGCCCGGTTGGTATGTACGGCGCGGCGCACGTCGTGTTCGTGCAGAAACGCCAAAAAATCCCGCAGGCCGTCCACCAGCCGGATCAACGGCAGAATATCCCGAAAGTAGTCGACCGCGGTACGGCACACTTCCGGCAGCCGGGAATGCAGTGAGGGCGGAACAATGTATTTGAGAGCCTGCTCCGCCGTGGCCATGAAGGTATAGGCTTCCTGCTCGTCGGTCAGCGGCGGCAGGCCGAAGGCGGCCAGCACACGATTGTAGTATTCCGCATTGGCGGCGCGGGAATCGATCAGCACGCCGTCACAGTCAAAAATCACTCCCGTCAGACGATCGGGCAACGCTGGGGAAGTAATGCCGGACATCAGCGATCCTCCCGCAGCACGAAACGCAGCGCCGTGTTCTGCCAGGGACATCCCGGCCGGGCTGTTCTCCTGCCCAGGGCTTTCCACAACGGCGCTTCCGCTTCTCTGCCGCCGTCCGGAGCGGGCGCGAAGTCCAGCACATCGCCCAGATCCGCCGCCATATCCGCATTGTCCACAAGGATACGGGCGCGGGCAGGCAGGAACAGAGCCGCGTTTTCCAAAACAGTGCGCCACGGCGGCAACAGGCCGGGGTCTTCCTCAAGATGGGCCTCCGTATGCGCATTCAGCGCCGCCAGCTGCGGCATTTCCTCCTCTTCATGCTCCACGCCCAGCGCATCCGCCAGACACGCCGCGCCTGTCGCGTAGGTTTGCGCCAGGGCCCGCAGCTCCAAAGCACGCTCCTCCAGCAGCCACGCCCACAGCAGCGCCTTCTGCGCGGCCCTGCGGGCCAGTTCCGGAGCGGACGGAGACAGACCGGGAACCTCTTCCAGCGTGCCCGTGCGGGCGAAACGGGACAGATCTTCCAGTTCTTCCGCCGATCGCGCGGCGGCGGGAGACGCATCCCGCGCCGCAAGAGCCTGCAGCGGCACGCCGGAAAGGGCCGCTTCGCCCATGGCGCACATATCCGCAAGGCAAATTTTCGCTTCTTCCGGAGTGAACGGATACTCCGGCGACCACCAGCCGGTTTCCGGCATATCGGGCAGACCGGGCCACAGGAACCGAAGACCATCCTCCGGGGAAACGTCGCTCCGGTTCAGGGAACAGTGCGCCAGTTCCCGGTGCATCACCGGCAGGCGAAGAAACGGCACCATGGCGGTCATGAACATCTCCTTAAAAAACTTTTACAAAATCAGCTTGCAGGCTATACGCAATTCTGCGGAAAGCACATCCGGGCCCTGTTATATCCGCTCCCCGCTCGCCGCGCAATGCCTCAAAATATTCCGATTTTCGATCCCGTCCGCGGAATGCTTGACCTGCACCTGCCGGGCGCGTATAGCA
>CASQEL010000202.1 GCA_949427775.1 uncultured Desulfovibrionaceae bacterium | reverse complement strand
CGGGACGGAAAAAGGCGGCTTTGCAGCAGGCGGATTAATGAGTCCTGACCCTAAATACCCATGTGGCTGTAACCGCTGTCCACATACAAAATTTCGCCGGTGACGGCATGGGCCAGATCCGACGCCAGGAATGTGGCCACGCCGCCGACGTCGTTCGTGGTGACATTACGGCGCAGGGGCGCGCTTTCTTCAATACGGGTAAAAATGTTCTTGAGGCCGGATACGGCGGACGCCGCCAATGTTTTGATGGGACCGGCGCTGATGGCATTGATGCGCACGCCTTTTTCTCCCAAATCGTGCGCCAGATACCGCACGGAGGCTTCCAGCGCCGCCTTGGCCACGCCCATGACGTTATAGCCGGGCACAATCCGTTGCGAACCGTTATAGGTCATGGTGATCACGGACGCTCCCGGAGCAAACAGCGGTTCAAATGCCCGGCAGACGCCTGTCAGCGAGTATGCCGAAATATCCAGCGCCAGATGGAATCCGGCGCGCGAGGTATCCATAAAGCGGCCGCTCAGATCCTCGCGATTGGCAAAAGCCACGGAATGGACGAGAATATCCACGCCGCCCCATTTTTCCTTGACCAGTTCGGCGGCGGCGGCGATCTGCGCGTCATCGCTGACGTCGCACTGAAACGTGAACTCCCCTCCCAATTCCGTGCTCAGGGGCTCCACACGCTTCTGTATGGCCTCTCCCACATAATTGAACGCCAGACGCGCGCCCTGGGCCTTGAATGCGGATGCAACGCCGTACGCGATGCTTTTATTGTTGGCAAGCCCCAGAATCAGGGCTTTTTTTCCTGCAAGCAGCATAAGATTTCTCCGGTTGGCGTATTTCTGCGGCACGGCGTTTGTTTCGTCACCCGGCGCGCATCACGCTCCGGCATGCTTTCGGGCAACGCCGTACCGCTCCCTTTATTGGGGTTTTTATCAATAATATCCCGTGATATGCCATCGTCCGCCGCAAAGGATGACGGCGAGGGAACTCAGGCTTCAAAAGGTTGTCCGGTCAGAATAGTATATGCGTCGCGGTAACGGCGGCTCGTCGCCTCCACAATGTCCGCCGGCAGAGCCGGCGGCGGGGGCTGTTTGTTCCAGGGTTGCGCCGCAAGCCAGTCACGCAGGTACTGTTTGTCGAAGCTCGGCTGGCTCTGTCCCGGCGTATACTGATCAGCAGGCCAGAACCGGGAAGAGTCGGGAGTCATGACCTCATCGATAAGCACCAGTTTCCCATTCACAAACCCGAACTCAAACTTGGTGTCGGCCATCAATATACCGCGCCCGGCCGCGTATTCCCGTCCGGCCTCGAAAATCTGCAACGCGATGCGCCGCACGGTTTCCATGGTTTCCCGGCCGATGAGATCCGCTGCCTGATCCAGAGTGATATTTTCATCATGCTGCCCCAACTCGGCCTTGGTGGAGGGCGTGAAAATCGCCGGTTCCAATTTGGCCGACTCCAAAAGATTGGGCGGCAGATCATATCCGCACAACTTGCCTGTCGCCAGGTAATCTTTCCAGCCGGAACCGGTCAGGCAGCCACGCACGATGCATTCCACCGGCAGAGGTTTGGCCTTTTTCACAAGCACGGCCCGGCCTTCCAGCACATCCTGCCAGGGAGCCAAGGCGGCGGGGAACTTGCGCACATCACTTTCCACCAGGTGGTTGGAAACGATGTTCTTGAAACGATCCATCCAGAACAGGGTAATCTTGTTCAGGATAACCCCTTTGTAGGGGATGGGTTCGTCCATAATCACGTCGAAGGCGGACATGCGATCCGTTGTGACGATCAGCAGCGTTTTTTCATCAATATCATAAATATCGCGCACTTTGCCCCGGCCCAGAAGAGGGAAGGCTGTGATGTCGGTCCTGGTGACAACCTGCATTATTTGCTCCTTTGAGGGGTCTGGCCTGAGATACGGCTTTCCACTGAACGCGCATGGGCTTCAAGCCCTTCCAGCCGCGCCAGTCGGGCGATGGAAGCCGCGTGGCGTTCCACGAAGGCTTCAGAGGCCGCCACAATGCTTGTCTTTTTGCAAAACGTCTGTACGGACAACGCTGAAGAGAACCGCGCCGTCCCCATAGTGGGCAACACATGATTCGGTCCCGCGTAGTAGTCGCCCACAGGTTCCGGCGAGTTCCGTCCCATAAACACCGCCCCGGCATGGCGGATATGCGGCAGCACGGCCCACGGATCTTCCACACAGAGCTCCAGATGCTCGGGCGCGGCTTTATTGGCCAGAGCCACGGCGCAGGTCATATCCGGCACGACCACCACCGCGCCCCAGTCCGTCAAAGACTTGCAGGCCGTAGCGGCGCGGGGAAGCGTGGGATACTGTTTTTCCAGTTCGCGCACCACATTGTCTGCAAGGGCCGCGTCATTTGTAATGCAGATGGCCGAAGCCAGCGCATCATGCTCGGCCTGGGACAACATGTCCGCGGCCAGCAATGCGGGGTCGGCGCTTTTGTCGGCCAGGATAAGGATCTCGCTGGGACCGGCGATCATGTCGATCCCTACCCGGCCCTGCACCAGTCGCTTGGCCGTGGTCACAAAAATATTGCCGGGACCGGCGATGACGTCCACCGGCGCAAGGGTCGACGTCCCGTACGCCAGAGCGCCCACGGCCCAGGCACTGCCCATACGGTAAACTTCATCAATGTCCAGCAGATGCGCCGCCGCCAGAATATACGGACTGATGGTGCCGTCCTTGCGGGGCGGCGAAACGACGGCGATTTCGCGCACACCCGCCACCTGTGCGGGAATGGCGTTCATAAGCAGGCTGGAAATCAGCGGCGTTTCTCCCCCCTGTCCACCCGGCACATACAACCCCACCCGATCCACAGGCGTCACTTTCTGCCCCAGCAGCGTACCGTCCTCATGCGTCAGAAACCAGGATTTTTCTGCCTGAGCCGTATGGAACGAGCGAATATTGGCGGCAGCCTCGGCTATAATGGCCCTGTCCCCGGCGGGGACGGAAGCCGCGGCACGGGCGATGTCCTGCAGGTCCACCCGCAGAGGCGGCGTGCACTCCGGACAGTCGAAACGGCGGGTATACTCCAGCAACGCCTCGTCTCCCCGGCGGCGAACATCGGCCAGGATCTCGCGAACCGTGTTTTCAACAGAATTACCAGGATTTTCACGGCCTTCCAGCTGTCTGGCCAGCACAGGCCAATCTTTTTCCGATTGAAATGTCAAAATGCGACAAGTCATGCGCGTCTCCCAAAAATACAACGTCGAGGCATAGTACAAAAGCCCCCTTGAAAAGTCGAGACACGCGACGCAGGAGATGCCCTTGACAGTGTAGCGCAAGATACTTACTCAAAGGCCAATACTTGTTGCCCTGGAGGAGATTTCCCATGCATCACAAACACCCGCATGAAAAATATATGCAGACCGCGCAAATGGCTTCCGAAGACGACCTGCCGACCGGCGCCCCCAAAGATGAACCGCGGGAACAGCCCGGAGAGGTAAAAGATATCGGCGAACAGTGCCGGGAGCACATCTGCCCGACCTGTCCCGAGAAGGCTCTGGTGGATGAAGAACGTCTGCGCGCCCTGGCTGAAATGGAAAATTTCAAAAAGCGCCTTGCGCGGGAGCATGAGGAACAGTTGCGGTATGCTGCGGAAAACGTGTTGGCCGATCTGCTGCCGACGCTCGACAACCTCGATCTGGCGTTGCAATACGGCAGCCGGCATGATGCCTGCAAAGATATGCTTACGGGCGTGCAGATGACCCGCAAGCTCCTTCTGGACGCCGTGCGGAAGCATGGACTCGAACCCGTGGGCACGGTAGGAGAAGTCTTTACGCCGGAGCTGCACGAAGCGTTGTCTTTCGACATGCGCGACGACATGGATGAAGGACTTGTCAGTGACGTTTTCCAGCGCGGCTACAAACTCAAGGACAGACTGCTGCGCCCGGCCAAGGTCACGATCAGCAAACGCTCTTAGACCAGTGCTTGAAAGCGTGGCGGCAGCCCCTGCCGCTGATAAGCTCGCGTTTCAGTGAAGAGGCGACAACAACTTCCTGAATATATATTTTATTGTCCGGCCGGAAGAGTTCATCTATAGCAATGGACCTTCCGGCACGGATAAACTGATGATATCCGCGCCATACGTCCCGATCACATATCCGGCATCAAGTGCCGGTAAGGCGCTGTTTTTTCAGGCAGGTTGCCATTAAGCATATCCGTTTTTGCTGTCGTCAAAAATCTTGAAACCTGCCATCAGTGAAAACAAGAAGTTACGTATTTGCAATACGACAGCCCTGTCTCCATCCGGCGTCCGTATTGACGCTTTCCCACATATGTGCCATTCCTGCATAGTTACAATTCATAAATAGACACCATCATCACACCGAGGCCCTATGACCAAGATCGGTCGTAACGACACCTGCCCCTGCGGTAGCGGCAAAAAGTACAAACACTGTTGTCTTGCCCAAGACAGAGCGTATCAAAACCTGTTGGACAAGCAGAGCGATGCAAAACTGCGCGCCGTGGAGTGGCTGACGAAAAACTACGGTGAGGCCGTGGACGAAGCGGTCACGAAC
>CASQEL010000201.1 GCA_949427775.1 uncultured Desulfovibrionaceae bacterium | reverse complement strand
TGTGGGGCGGAGCCCCACATCTTTTGGAGCATTTCAACCGTGAACTGCTCTAAATCCGCAGGCGCACATAAATGACCGGCGCCAGTTTCAGAATTTGTCCCGGCGCCAGCTGGTCCAGATAGGGATTCTGATTTCCTTCGTCGTCGGGCGGCAGCCATCCTTGAAGCACGGCAAAATTATTGTCGGCCAGGCCTCGCCACAGTTTGATGCTCGCCGCGCCGTCCGCCCGCAGCACATACACGGGCTCTCCCTCCACGGGAGGTTGCCCGGGATCGCAGTACAGAATGTGGCCTTCACGTATGCCTGCCGGAATCATGGAATTTCCCACGGCCATCACCGCTATCCATTCTCTTCCCACACGCGGAGCCGCCACAGGCGCGCGCAGACGAGCCTGCCGGTACCACCCCTGTATGCCGCATTCGGCAAGTCCTGTCAGCGTCAGGGGAGGCTCCACCAGAGTGTCCGTCGTTCCCCCCACGGAAGATATCGCACGCCACGGGCTTTCAGGACATGAACGGCAGTGTTCCGCCGCCCGCGCAGGCGGCGCGCCCGGCGATGAAGACGCTGCGCGCGCTTCCACAAAAGGTTCTCCCTCGCCATACAACAACCATTCCGAGGCCAGGCCGAGTTTGCGCCCGATACGCTCCAGGTCGCCCGCGCTGGGGCGCTGTCCCCTGGCCCAGGCATTCCATTTCTTGGCGGTGACGCCCAAAAAACGCTCCGCGGCCACGGCGCTGAATTTCCCTTTTCGACCGGCGGGAATATTCGCGCTGATCAGGGAGCTGATAAACGCGAACTGTGCGAGCCATTTGTCCTCGTCACCATTGCCCATGTGCCCCCCGATCGTTATACGCGCATCAATGTCCTCGGCATACGACAGCTGAAAAATGCCATATCCGGGCAGTCATTCTCTATTTGCGCAGAGTATCCCAAGAGACTCCGTGCGGCAACCGGCCCCGACACGTCCCGACAAAAAATTCTCGCGACATTCCTCATAAGTATGTTATGGTTATGTCGGGATTGTCCCAATACAACCCTCAATGACGCGTCAACGCGTCGCAATGGTATACAGGAGAACATTATGCGCAAAAAAACAATGGCAGGAATGGTAGTAGTGGCGCTGTGCGCCGTCTTGCTGGTGGTGGCCGGTTGGGACGGCGTGGGAGAAAAAACCGGAGAAACCCAGGCCAAGATCGAAAATGCGACTCATAACGCCAAGGAAACGGTCGTGGACAAGGCCGGAGAGGTCAAAGACGCGATCAAGGAAAAAACCAAGGACGCCGGAGAAGCCGTGAGCGACAAAGCCGAGGAAGTAAAAAAGGACGTCAAAGACAAGGCTCGGGAGCTGAAGGACGGCTACGAGCGGGGATACGATAAGGAAAAGAAGTAGCTCCGCATCCGCTCTCCGCAATATCCGAGGGGGGAGCCTGCATACGCGGCTCCCCCCTCAACACGGCATGAAATTCCATGCTCAGTCCATGCCCAACTGCGCCATAAGATCGTCGATGGCATTTTGGGAAATGCCGCCGCCTGGTCCTTTGAGCTCGGATTTGCCCCGGCATTCCTGAAAATCCTTGACGGCCTGCTGCGCTTCCTGTTCGAGCGCCTTGATGTCCTTCTGGGGATCGTTCTCACGTCCCTTGAGAATGAGGCCGGACGAAACATACAGTTCCACCACCGTACTTTCGATCTTGTGCAGCGCGCCGACGACCTTTTTGATGCGCTGGCCTGTCAGATCCTGAAAGCTCAGTGTGGTCATGATGTTGGTGAGATCGTCGCCAAGACTGGTATTGATCTCGGCGAGTCGCTCGAATTTGTCCGGCGTGGCCGCTCCCTCCCGAGCCGCGGCGATGATGTCCGCCGCCTCCATCTGCATATCCAGATGCCGTTCCACAATGTCCATGATGCTGACCGTGGCGCTCTCCGTGGTGGCCAGGACCTCGGAAAGCTGCGCCGATGCCTCATGAAACAACTGATCCGTTTCCGTCTGCTGCATGTTGGCCTCTTGAACGGAGGCCACATAGATTTCCTTGTAAATACGCTTCAGTCCCTGACGCATATCCCTGCTGAGGCGCTTGTACAAATCGCGTTCAGCTCCGGAAATATCGTCGGGCGCGTCTTGCGACGTCAAAGAATTCATAAACGTCCTTCCCATGATGACGGGGCGACGCCTCCGGGCGCGCGTCCCTTGCGACGGCACGTCGTCATCGGTTCCTGTCCGCAATTACAGAGTTCCCTGCTCCACATCCAACAACATGGCCCTGACCGGGCAGATCCTGACGCATTGTCCGCAGGCCGTGCATCTTTCGGCGGCAAAGACGATCAGGCGCGAATCCGCATCCACGCGCAGCGCTCCGGCGGGGCACAACGCCGTGCAGGCCCCGCAGTGCATGCACAGGACGTCATCCCGCCGCACATGCTGCTCCATCCCCGTCACCTTGACGCCCTGATCCTTGAGATACCGGACGGCGTTACGGACGTTGTCCTCGGCGCCGATCAGCTCCAGCGTCAGATATCCCTCCTTGCGGGGCGTGATCTGCGCCTGCAAAATGTTGAATGTCAGATCAAAATCCCGCACAAGATGACAGACCAGAGGATCGCATGAAATCTCCGGGGGAAAAGTCAGCTGCACGGCTTTGTGGCGTGCGGCCCGCGTATCCTGGACCATACTGTATACTCCATACCGGCGCCGTGCCGTCCCGCGATGGAGCGCCCGGCTCCGCCGCCGGACCGCATCGGCCCGTTACTTGTTGTCGCGCAGAAATGTCTTTGCCCGGGCAGCCTCCGCCGAGTTGGGGAATTTTTTGATCAATTCCTGCATCCGGGCGCGGGCGGCCGCATTTTGTCCCAACTTGCTGAACGCGATCCCCTGTTTCAGATACGCGGCGGGCGCGCGGGAACTTTTGCCGTACTTGGTGATCACGGTGTCATACGCCAGCGCGGCGTCAGCGAACCGGTTACGCTGGAAATTGCTTTCACCCACATAGTACCAGGCGTTGGAAACCAGTTTATGGTTGCCGTAGTTCCTGGTGAAATCCGTAAAGGAACGCTGCGCTTCCTGATACTTGCGGGCATTGAAGGCAGCCAGTCCCGCATCGTACAGCGCCGTGGCCATGTCCTTCTGCGGCGCGGGAGTCGCTTCCGGCTGGGGCGCTATCACCATGGTCCCGCCCGGAACGGCCGCGGGGGGGGTCATGCCCGTGGAAGGCGGCGTGAGGCCCGGCGTCATGGACGTGCCGGGGGGCACAGCCGCCGCCGGATCGTTGAGATGCAGGTCCAGGGCCAGCGAGGTTTCCACCTGCCGCAGGGCGGCGTCATGACGATTCACCTTGTCCGCCAGGGCCCGGGCGCCGCCCGCGTTCTGCAGATCGTCCATTTGTCCTTTCAGAGTGTTGAGCTCCTGACGCATGCTCTGTATCTGCGCCCAGGTATCAGCCTGCGCCGGCTGCATCTGACGCAACTGTTGATCCTGATCGTAGACGCGTTGTTGCAAAGCGTCATACTCATTCTGCCTGACGCAGCCCGCCAGCAGCCCGAGGGCGCAGACGGGAACCGCAACCATCGCCGTAAATCGTTTTTGCATACTTGCATACCACCTTGTTTATGGCGTCCGGAACCCATTTCAAACCGGCGTGTCCGCCGATGCGGCGACGCCGCGTTCAGACGACGGCGGGAACGCGGTCCCGCGTCATCCGTATACGCGAACTGCCCCGGCGTTTTCGATCTCCGCGAATTTCCGTCCCGCGCGGCGGCAGGGATGTTTCCGGGGTCGTCGCATATGCGCATATCCCGCGGGCGTCAACGTCACAGGCGCTCGTTCGCCGACCGCATCTTCGCGCCGGGCGTATCGCCGATCACGACGGCAACGCCCGGCGGCGTCCCGCCAGAATATAGACAAGCCCCCCGATCACCGGCACAAACACGGCCAGGACAAACCAGAGCGACCGCTCCTGAGGAGTCGGAAACTGATGCGACCACACATGCCGGATAGACCACAAATTCAAAAGGATGGGAAGCGGCAACACGACCCAGAACCACCAGTTCATTCTTTTTTTCCTCCTGAACGGGCGGGACGGTACATGGCCGCGCAGGCCAGAAAAGCCCCGACGCAGATGGCGATGTCCGCCACATTGAAGGCCGGCCAATGCCAGGCGCCCACATAAAAATCCAGAAAATCCACTACGGCCCGAAAACGTATCCGGTCGACGAGATTGCCCACGGCGCCGCCCAGCACCAGCCCCAATGCGGAAAACAACAGCGGATCATGACGCGTGGCTCCGCGCACCAACACGAAAATAGCCCAGGCCGCCGCCAGCGTAGCCGCCAGAAACAGCCAGAACTGCCATTCGATATCCGAACGGTTCAAAAAACCGAAGGCCGCCCCGCGGTTCCGGATGTTCACCAGATCGAAGAATCCGGCGATGACCGGTATCGGGCGGTGCTCCGGAATGACCGACACGGCCCACCACTTGGTAAGCTGGTCGAGTACGGCCGCCGCCGCCGCGCACCCGAAAAGAATACGGTATCTTGCTGCCGGCATGGGAACC
>CASQEL010000200.1 GCA_949427775.1 uncultured Desulfovibrionaceae bacterium | reverse complement strand
GGACAAGTACCGCCACAGATGTGAAGTCCGCGTGAGCGGCGAAGGCTTGCAGCTTGCCGCCGGCGAGCAGACCGAGGAAATGTATTCCTCGATCGATCTTGTGCTGGACAAGTTGGAAGCCCAGATCAAGAAGCATGTTTCGCGCATCAAGGAACAGCGCCGCCAGGCCCGCAATGTCACTGTGGACGTGTTTACCTATAATCTTGGCGCCGAGGAAGAAGAACCCCAGATCCGCGGTACGGAGCGTTTCGATCCCAAACCCATGCATCTTGATGAAGCCGTCATGCAACTGGATTCCATCGGCAGCGATTTCCTGGTGTTTCTCCATGCCGAACATCAACGCATCAATGTGATCTACCGTAGACGTAACGGCGACTATGGACTTATCGATCCCGTCATCTGATGTTTTTCTCCATGTCGTCTGATTGTCGTGTTCCGCCGGTATGCAGTACCGGCGGAACACGTGTTTCCTCTCCATACCATTTTACCCCAGAGGAATGTCATGTCCGGATGTGCGGCAACTGAACGAGACGACGTGGCGTCGCTCCCCGCTCTGGACGTCTGCATCGTGACGGGATTTTCCGGTGCGGGCAAGAGCACGGCGCTCAAGGTGTTCGAAGATCTGCGCTACTTCACAGTAGACGGCCTGCCGGGGAGTCTGACGCCGGATATGGTGAGCATCATGGAACGTCCCTCGATGGGACACTTCAGGGGCATCGCCCTGGGCATGGACGTCCGCCAGGGCGGCTTTATGGAAGATCTCGGCGAGGCCATGGAGCAGCTCAGAAGACGCGGCATCCATCCTCAGATGGTTTTTCTCGAGGCGTCTCTTCCCGTGCTCATGCGGCGCTATGCCACCACCCGGCGCCCGCATCCATTGGAGCGGGAAGGCATGGGATTGGAAGCGGCCCTGACGGCGGAAAAAGAACGTCTTGCCCCCTTGCGTCGCCTGGCCGACATCGTCCTGGACACCTCGCATTTTTCCGTACATGATCTGCGGCGTGCCATTCAGCAGCGCTGGAGCGGCAATGAAGGCAGGCTGTGTTCGCTCAAGATCAATATTGTTTCCTTCGGCTTCAAATACGGGGTGCCCAAGGAGGCGGATTTCGTGTTCGATCTGCGGTTCCTGCCCAACCCCTATTTTGTGGAAACGCTGCGGCCGCTTTCGGGAAAGGATAAGGCCGTGGCCGAATTTGTTTTCGCGGAATCTTCGAATCGGGAGTTTCGGGACAAGCTCGTGGACTTTCTGCTGTTCATGTTGCCGCTGATGGATGCGGAAGGCCGGTACAGAGTGACTATCGCCGTCGGTTGCACGGGCGGTCGCCACCGATCTGTGGCGACCGCCGAAGAACTCTACCGCGTGTTGGGCCAGTCCGGCTATCCTGTTTCCCTGGAACACAGACATCTTGAACTCGGTTGAAAAAGGTGGCAGGTTGTTCCGGTAACGGAGAGTGCCATGAGCCAGGAAAACAGCACCAGCCCCCATGTGGGCATCATTGTGGTCGCACACGCAGATTATGGTTCTTCCATACTGCGAATGGCCGAATTCATTCTCGGTCCTTTGAGCGACTGTACCTCCATCAGCGTAGATGTGGCTTTCGAGGTCACGGAAACGGTTCAGCGACTGACGGATGCCGCCGAACGTCTGGACAAAGGCGCCGGGGTCATCATTCTTACCGATATGTTCGGAGGAACTCCCACCAACCTCAGTCTCTCGCTTCTGGCGAAACACCATGTGGAGGTTGTTACCGGAGTCAATCTGCCCATGGTGCTCAAGGTATTTACCTCCCGTGACAAATCGTTGGAGGAACTGGCCGACATCGCGGGGGAATCCGGGAAAAGCGGTATCGTCATCGCCGGAAAAATGTTACGCAACAAAAACAAATCCGCAGGTTAATTATGTCCTGGTTTCGGGTCGACAACCGTCTCGTCCATGGGCAGGTCATAGAAGCGTGGTTGCCCTATACCGGGGCAAAGCATCTGGTGGTCGCCAATGATGCATTGGCGTCCGACGTGTTGCGGCAGCAGATCGTGGCTTTGGCTGTGCCGCAGCGGATAGCCGTCCATTTTGTCCCCATCAAGGAATTGGCGACGGTCCTGTGCCGATGTGCCCAGGATACGGTGTTCGTGTTGCTGGCCGATTGTCAGGACGCAGCCAGAGTCTTTTCCGAGGGGGTGGCCATGCCTGTGCTCAATATCGGCAATCTGCACTATGCTCCCGGAAAACGCCAACTGTTGCCGCATGTGGCTGTTTCGGAAGAAGATGTGGCCCAACTGAAGTATCTGACCGGTCAACAGGTGGAACTGGACTTCCGGTGCGTACCCACAGAGCCCGTGCGAGATCTCCATGACCAGTTTCTCTGATCCTCTCATTATCGGCGGCGGCAGCGCTTTTTTTTTGCCCTTGCGTGGCTTGCCCGTGGTTCCGTCAGCGTCGGCCTGATCGATCGGCCGCTGGTTATCGGGTTGCTGGCCGGATATCTGACCGGGCAGTGGGCAGTGGCCGTCCCCCTGGGCATAGTGCTGGAACTTTTCTGGCTGGACGTGATCCCCTTGGGGCCTGTGCTTGCGCCGACGGGGGCGCTGTCTTATTGGCTGACGTTTTCCATGTCCCTGCTTTTCGAGCTGCATGCGCCGGGACAACTGGTGTTGCCGTTGTTTTTTGCCGTGGGCAGTGCGTACGCCAGCATATATCTGGAGCGGCGGCAACGCGCGCGGGCCAACGCTCTGGTGGAAACCATGGCCGCCTGCGAAGGACGATTGTCCCCTGATGCCGTGGTGTATGTCTCCCTTGGGAGGCGGCTGGCGCAGCAGACGGGACTCTATCTTCTCTTTTTCTGTGCGCTATACGGTATATTGCGTATGGCTGTCGCCGCATTGCCCAACGGCATTCCCTCCGTGCCCGGCATCACCTGGGAAGCTCTGTATGGAGTGGGGGCCGTGGGAGCGCTGCTGGCATTGCGTACCCGGCGTGCCTATGCCGTACTCGGCATCTGCCTGCTCGCCATGGCGGTGGCGCGTATGGGATTGCTGGAAGGTCTGCAGCCCTGGTGAAGGACGTAAAAACATCATCCCGACTGATTGACGGCTCCGCTGTCATCTTGACACGGGGCACTACACCAATCAGCCGGGATTCCTTATATGCCCGGGCGATGAAGCCTTGTCGACTATTTCGCCTTGAGCATGCCTTGCATACTGCTGCTTAAAGAATTGACGGCTTCATCAAATTCCTTTTGCAGAGATTCCATCAGTTCACGTACCGAGATGATTTTGTCCACACGGAAGACATTGGAGCCGCAGAAGGCGAATCCGCGTTCCAGATTGCCCTTCATCGCATTGATCAGTGCCGCGGCGATGCAGTAGGGCGTCTTTTCCTGTTCGCATGTGCTGACGCATTTAAAGACGCACTTGAAGGGTTTTTTGGTGCCTTCACGCATGGCGTCCACAAAGCTGTTGCGCAAAGCCCGACCGGGCATCCCTACGGGACTTTTGATGATCGTCACATCATCCTGCCGGGCGGCGATATAGGTTTGCTTGAATCGCTCGTCGGCGTCGCACTCGTAAGTGGCCACAAACCGGGTTCCCATTTGCACGCCCGAGGCCCCCAGCTCCAGAAAACGTTTGATGTCCGCGCCTGTGTAGACGCCTCCCGCAGCGATGACGGGAATCGCCCCCCCTTTTTTGTCCTCAAAGGGTTTGACGGCCTCCACCACTTCCGGCACCAAACGCTCCAGCGCGTGGTTCGGATCCTGAATTTCCTCGGGTTTGAATCCCAGGTGCCCCCCGGCTTTGGGACCTTCGACCACAAAGGCGTCCGGAGCGTAGTTGAAACGGGATATCCATTTTTTCGCAATAATACTTGCCGCCCGCGCTGAAGAAACAATGGGAACCAGCTTGGTACGAAATTCTTCCTTCTTCTGTTCACAGAGATCCAGCAGATGGCGGGGCAGATCCAGAGGCAGACCGGCCCCGGAGAAGATGATGTCCGCGCGTTGCTCAATGGCCGTTCTGACCATTTCCCTGAAGGTGGTCAAGGCCACCATGATATTGACACCGACGATGCCGTTGGTCATCTCTCGGGCTTTGACAAGTTCGTGACGCAGAGCACGCAGATTGGCTTCAAGGGGGTTCTGCGCCACATCGGGTTCCTTCATGCCGATCATGGCGCCGGCAATGACGCCTATACCGCCTTCTTTCGCCACAGCCGAAGCCAGACGGGACAGGGAAATCCCCACGCCCATACCGCCCTGAACGACGGGCAACTTGGCTGTAAGATCACCGATTTGCAATGAAGGCAAAGACATAGTGTTCCTCCGGAGAATAACTGTGTAAAAATTCACAGGCGAGAGGGATTTTATGGTAATCTGTTTTTTTGGGCAATACGCTAGTACACAGAAACATCTAAAGTTTCTGTGTACTAGGCGCCATGCGAGAGCATGGCGCGGCGGCGTAGTCGCCGTGAATAAGCCGAAAACCGCGTTTTTCGGCGAATGATCTTGATGCAAAATACGAAGTATTTTGTGTTATGCGGTACTAGTACACAGAAACATTTAAAGTTTCTGTGTACTAGCCGCCATGCGAGAGCATG
>CASQEL010000199.1 GCA_949427775.1 uncultured Desulfovibrionaceae bacterium | reverse complement strand
GTGGTCTCCGGGATCGTGGGCTGGAATCTTTCTCCCATGTATCTCGCCGCCCTGTCCCTGCAAGGCGTGGTGGTGGCCGTGGGCGTGCTGATCATCGTCTTCGGGGCCATCCTGATCCTGTTCACGCTGCAGGAAAGCGGCGGGATGGAAACCATCCAGTACGGGATGCAGAACATCAGCCGCGACCGGCGCATGCAGGCCATCATCATCGGCTTCATGTTCGCAGCCTTCATCGAAGGCGCGGCGGGCTTCGGCACTCCGGCGGCCCTGGCGGCTCCGCTGCTGCTGGCCCTGGGCTTTCCGCCCCTGGCGGCGGCCATCATCTGCCTGGTGTTCAACAGCGTGCCGGTGACCTTCGGCGCGGTGGGCACCCCGGTACTGGTGGGTCTGGGGTATCTGAAGGAACCCGTGGCCAAAGCCGTGGCCTCCGGCGTGCCGGGGCTGAATTTCACGGATTACGCCTCGTTCTGCAAAGCGGTGGGCGAATGGGCCACCCTCATGCATATTCCCATGGCCTTCATCCTGACCATCTTCATGCTGGGCTTCATGACCCGCTACTTCGGCCAGCAGCGTTCCTGGCGCGTGGGCTTCGCTGCCTGGCGCTACTGCGTGTTCGCGGCGGTCTGCTTCTGCATTCCCTACGTCATTTTCGCCTGGACCATGGGCGCGGAATTCCCCGCCCTCATCGGCGGCCTGGTGGGCCTGGCGATTTTGATCTACGGCACCCGAAAAGGCTTCTGCGTGCCGGAATACGTGCAGGTCTTCGGGTCCCAGGACAAGTGGGAAGCCGAGTGGACCGGCAGCGTGGCCACCAGCAGCCACACGGAATTCAAGCCCCACATGAGCCAGTTCATGGCCTGGCTGCCCTATGTGCTCATCGGGTTCATTCTGGTTGTCACCCGCGTGCCGTCGCTGGGCCTCAAGGGCTGGCTCTCGGCGCAGAAGATCGCCTTCACCGACATTCTGGGCTTCCCCGGCGTCAACGCCTCCATTGATTATCTCTATCTGCCGGGGACCGTTCCCTTCGTCCTGGTCTCCATCCTCACCATCTGGCTGCACAAGATGAAGCCCGAAGCGGTCAAGCGGGCCTGGAGCACCACCTTCTCCAAGATGAAGGCCCCCACCATCGCCCTGCTCTTCGCCGTGGCCCTGGTGTCCATCTTCCGCGGATCGGCCGTCAACGAGCTGAACGCGCCCTCCATGCCTCTGGCCATGGCCCAGGCCGTGGCCGCCCTGGCCGGCGCCGTGTGGCCCATGCTGGCCGCATTCGTGGGCGGTCTCGGCGCGTTCATCACCGGCTCCAACACGGTGTCGGACCTGCTGTTCGCCGAATTCCAGTGGAACATGGCCGGAACCCTGCACATGCCCCGTCAGCTCATCGTGGCGGCGCAGGCCGTGGGCGGCGCCATGGGCAACATGGTCTGCGTGCACAACATTGTGGCCGCCTGCGCCGTGGTGGGACTGAGCGGCAAGGAAGGCATGGTCCTCAAGCGGACCTTCTGGCCCTTCCTGCTCTACGGTCTGGTGGTGGGCATCGTCGCCACCCTGCTGGTCTACGTGTTCTTCCCCCATCTGTACTAGGCGCGTCGCGCTTTTCCGGCGGGACCCCGCGTCCCGCCGCTTCGACCCTCCGTCCCTCCGGCGGAGGGTTTTCCGTTTTTGCCGCCCGCCCCCGCCGAATACGCCGGAACGCCGCCGCATTTCCGGGCCGCGCCGCCGGCAGGACGACGATGCCCGTCTTACGCGGACCGGACCAGCAGCACGGCCATATCCATGACGTTGGTGCGGGTAGGACCGGTCACCAGCAGATCACCGCTCAACCGCAGGGCCATATTGCCGGCGTTGTTGTCCAGCAGCGCTTCCGGGTCAGCCCCGGCCCGACGCACGGCTGCCGCGCTGTCGCCGAACGCGAAACCGCCCGCCGCGTCGGTAGGACCGTCCGTGCCGTCCGTGCCCGCGAACAGGGCGCAGATGCGTTGATCGCCCTCCAGAGCCAGCGCGGCGGCCAATGCCATTTCCTGATTGCGGCCGCCCTTGCCTGATCCCCGGATGGTCACCGTGGTTTCCCCCCCGACCAGCAGGCAGATCGGAGGGTCGCCGGGCCGGAGCGCGTCGGCCGCGCGCCGTGCTTCCGCAACCAGTTCCCGGGCCCGTTGCCGGGCCTCGCCCGTCAAGGCGTCCGTCACAATGCGCGGCGCGAATCCCAGGGCTTCGGCCTTGACTGCCGCCGCTTCCAGAGCCTGGCGATTGGTAGCCACCAGCAGATTCTGCACCCTGTCAAACAACGGATCGTCCGCCTTGGGCGTCTCGGGCAGCCTTCCGGCCAGACCTGCCGCCAGATGCGCCCGCACCGGGACCGGCAGCCGATCTTCCAGGCCGAACCCGGCGATAACGGCGGCGCAGGTCGCGAAGTCGGATCCGTCCGGCGCGGTGGGACCGGAAGCGATAACGTCAAGGCGGTCGCCCACCACGTCGGACACGATAACGCTCAGCACGGAGGCCGGAGCGGCCGCGCGGGCCAGTTGGCCCCCGCTGAACACGGAAAGATGCTTGCGCACGGCGTTGAGCTCATCAATGGTGGCGCCGCATTCCAGCAACAGGCCCGTGACCGTCTGGAGATGCTCCAGCGTCAGGCCCGGCGCGGGCGCGGGCGTCAGGGCGCTGGCTCCCCCGGTCAGCAGACAGATCGCCAGATCCCCGGTTCCGGCCCGCCGGGCCATATCCAGCAGCGTTTTCGTGGCCGCCGCGCCGGACGCGTCAGGCACCGGATGCGCGGCTTCCGCCAGACGGATGCGCCGCAGCGGCAAACCGTGGCCGTATTTGACCACCACGAGCCCCTCGCTGATGCGCTCGCCCAACAGGTTTTCCAGAGCCACAGCCATGGGGGCGGCCCCTTTGCCCGCGCCCAGCACCACGACGCGCCGCCGCAGATCATAGCGCCGATCCCCGGCCGTCAGCGTGTCCCCTTCCAGCCGCAGGTGGCGCAGCAACGCGCCGTCCGGAGCCACCGCCGCCAGACCCGCCGTGAAAATATGTTCCAGAGTGTCGCGTAGCGCCTCGTTCATCGCCGTTCTCCCTTACTGTCGCATTGCCGCGCGCCGTCGCGGGAGCGCCGGATGCGTATCCATGTTTTTATCAAAAGTTTATGCGATCCGTAACAGAGGACGGCGCGGCTCCGCAACACCGCGCTTCCAGAAGCGCCGCGTGTTCCGGCGACCGGCGTTGTAATGGGACTGGCTCTAACATATTGTATTTACATATTTATATTTACATTTCAAGATTCTTTGAAAACAGGTATGCTGGGGAAGACGCAGCCCCGTCGGAAACGACGGCGCGAACGATGTTCCCCGCGCGGATTCTCCCCTCCGGCGAGCGGACAAACCGGAGGCCCCGAGCGGCGGGGCCGACCGAACGGCGCAACGCGCTTTCCGAACTGTGGCCGGGCGACGGCAGGCAATGGATGGTGTATATTCCACGGCACATTCCACGCGGGCTCGGCCTGCGTCCGAACCGGCGGACGGCGCCGCGATCGGGCCGCGTCGCGGCTTGGGCGCTGTGTCTGGCGTTGTGCCTGGCGTCGGCATGTCTGACCGCGTTTCCGGCCCGCGCCGCGGAAAACGGCCCCAGGATTCAGCTCTTCGGCACTGTGGAATTCCGGCGGCCGCTCAAATCGCTCCCGGCCTGGCTCGAAATGCTGGCCCGCAACGAAAAATCCCCTATTTTTGTGGCCGGCAGCCGTTTCAACGCGTCCACCACCTGGGAGCAGTTCAGGGCCAGAGCGGAAAAGCTTTCGCGCAGGGAGCAGCTCAAAATGGTGAACGTCTTCTGGAACAAATGGCCCTACCGCGAGGACAAGGACGTCTACGGCAAGCCCGACTATTGGGCCACGCCCTCGGAATTCCGCAAGAATTCCGGCGACTGCGAGGATTATTCCATCGCCAAATACTTTACCCTGAAAGCGCTGGGCGTGCCCGCGGACGAGATGCGCATCGTAGTGCTGAAGGAAACCATCCGCAATCTGGCCCACGCCGTGCTGGTGGTATATATGGACAACGACGCCTGGGTGCTTGACAATATGAGCAACAACGTGCTTTCGCACACCCGGTACAAGAGCTATCTGCCCCAATTCTCCGTCAACGAGCACAACCGCTGGGCCCACGTGAAGCCCAAAAAATAGCGGCGGAGGCAGGATCGAATTTCCGGAAAGGGACGCGCGACAGCAAAGGCGGCGCGCCTGCGCGATATGTTTGCGCAGGCAGGCGACGCGACGCCGCAGCGAACAACTTCAGTCGACGGACGGCGCGTCCCGCGCGAAAGGCGCGGGCCGGGAGAGCGTCCGGACAAGGTCAAGGGAGAAACGTCATGACGACAGAAACCGCCACGCCATGGTTCACCGGGGTGAAGAAGAAATACGGCCTGGGCATCGCCGCCGTGCTGGCGCTCTGCGTCTTCGGCGCCGCCTACTTCATCTGCGCGCTGCAATACGCCGGAACCAAAAAAGAACTGCTGGAAATGCAGAAGGACGAACTCGCCACCTGGATCACCGGAACCTCGGAGGCCGTCTCCCTGTGGGCGGAAGCTCTGGACAC
>CASQEL010000198.1 GCA_949427775.1 uncultured Desulfovibrionaceae bacterium | reverse complement strand
GTGGATGCCCGGCAGAAAGCGCCTATCGACACCACCGCGCAACTGGCGGATCTGGTGGAGCGGGCTTATCCGCCCGCGTGGCGCGCCAGGGCGCGCAATCATCCGGCGACGCGGACGTTTCAGGCGCTGCGCATGGCTGTCAACGACGAACTGGGCGAGCTGGAACGTTTTTTGGGGGCTGTTTTGGGACGATTGCGTATCGGTGGACGACTGGCGGTGATCACGTTTCATTCCCTGGAAGACAGGATGGTCAAACATGCCATGCGATCGTGGGCGGAAGGGTGCCGATGTCCCAGACATCTGCCGCGTTGCGTCTGCAATCATGTGCCGGAAGTTCGCCTGTTGTTCAAAAAACCCGTGACCGCTTCGGCTGAAGAGCTGGCGGCCAACCCGCGTGCGGGCAGCGCCAAGCTGCGGGCGGTGGAAAAGATCGCCGAGGCCGCCGGATGAACAAGGGACGGGGAAGCACGGGATGGCTGCTGGCCATAGCGCTGGGCATCCTGTCCGGCATGGTTATGAGCCTGGTTATGGTCTGGTGCAATATTGAGCGTATGGATACCAATTACTTCATCAATATATTGCAAGTGGACGTGCGGGATCGGCAAGCTCATCGGGCCAAGCTTGAAGTGGAGCGTGAACATTTGCTCTCTCCCTATGAGCTGGGCCGCAAGGCCGCGGCCTTCGGCATGCGCCAGCCCAGGCCCGGGCAGGTACGGCGCATGGATGGACAGTAAATGTCCCACGTGAAGTCAGGGCTTCCGCTGGTGTCCCGCGCGGAGGCTTTTGTTCGGAGAGCATGCCCGGAACAGTTCCCGGTTTCGGCGTGTCGCGGTATCTGCGCCGCAACGGTGCGCAGAATCTGTTCGTCCGCATACATGGGTGCGGCAGGGTGCTGGAGGCACAGATGTTTCAGGTGAAGTCCCCCCGCAGACAGCGCAACAGGCGCACTGTTTCGAACCGATCGGTTGCGCGTGCGGGCAAGCCTCTGACCGGGTGGCGGGCCACCCTGACCAATGTGGATTGGGGACGGCAGCGTATAAATCTGGTGGCCGTCCTGTTCCTTCTGTTCTGGGCGGGCCTGTGGGGACGGGCCTGGTACCTGCAGATGATCGAAGGCCCTCGTCTGGCCGATAAAGCCCGCAGACAACATATGGCTTCGGAACTGGTGGCGGGAAAACGAGGCAAGATTTTCGATCGTAACGGGCAGGTGCTGGCGCGCAGCGTCGAATGTCGGTCCGTATATGCCCGTCCCGGAGAAATCACGGACGTGGTGCGTGTGGCCAATGCGCTGGGGCCCATTCTGGAAATCCCGCCTCAGGCGCTGTATGAACAGCTTTCCGACTCCCGCCGCAAATTCATCTGGTTAGCCCGAAAAATCGATGATCAAAAAGCTTCCGAAGTCCGACGGGCGGAACTGGCGGGCATCGGTCTGTCCAAAGAGTATGATCGGGTATATCCCTTCAAGCAGATGGCGGGGCAGTTGCTGGGATTTGTAGGCATGGACGACAAGGGGCTCGAAGGAATAGAACGCGCCCTGGACAGTCATCTGGCCGGCGTTCCCACCCGGCAGATCGTCCAGCGCGACGCCACGGGGCGTCGTTTTTATCTGCACGCCGAGGGGCAGGAAGAGCCCCGCGGCAAGGATCTTACGCTGACCATCGACACGCAGGTGCAGTTCTTCGCCGAGGAAGCCATTTCCAAAACCGTGGAAGACTATGGAGCCAACTGGGGCGGCGTGCTGGTGGTGGATGTGCCCAGCGGCGATATTCTGGCCTGGGCGCAGTATCCATTTTTCAATCCCAATGCATTTCGGGAATATTCGCCTTCCCAGTACCGCAACCGTTTGGCTTCGGACGCCCTGGAACCCGGCTCCACGTTCAAACCCTTTTTGGTGGCCGCGGCCCTGCAGGAAAAAAAAGTCGATGCCGGGACGCTGTTCAATTGCGAAAACGGGAAGTGGGAAACAAAAACCATCACCATCCGGGACACGTCGCGGCGGGGTATTTTGCCTGTCGACAAGATTTTGCGGTATTCCAGCAATATAGGTATGGCAAAAATCGGTTTGACGCTGGGCGCGCGGACGTTTCACAGGTATCTGTCCCTGCTGGGATTCGGCGCGCGTACGGGCGTGCCTGTGGCGGAAAGCAAAGGCATCTTGCGGCAACCGCGCGACTGGGGCGAGGCCGATTTGATTTCCACATCGTTCGGCCAGAGCATTTCCGTGACCGTCTTGCAGATGGCCCAGGCCTATCTGACGCTGCTCAATGGCGGAGAGTACAGGCCGTTGCGGCTCGTTATAGATGAAAATGCGAATATTCAGCAGCAATATCACCGGGTTTTCAGTGAACGTGTTTCCCGTCAGGTGATGGATATGATGCGGGACGTCGTGGAGGAAGGGGACGGCACCGGCAAGGCCGCGCGCATTTCGGGCATTCAAGTGGGCGGCAAAACCGGAACGGCTCAAAAAGCGGACAAACATTCCAGGTCTTACGGGCAGAAGCGCACCGCTTCTTTCGTGGGGTTTGTGCCTGCCGCCAACCCTCGTTATCTGGTGGTGGTATTTGTGGACGAACCCACCAAAAGCCAGTATGGCGGCGTCGTCGCGGCTCCCGTCTTCCAAAGAGTGACCAGCCGCACCATAACATATAAAGGACATCTGCCTGATGTCGTCTTTGCCGAAGCGTCGGACAGGGCCGTTGCGGAAGGAGGACGTCGAGGGCGGCGCACCAGAGGGCTCAAACCGGCGGGCGATATTCGTCCGCTCTTCGAATCCCCGCTGACGGCGGAAGTGCGGCGAACCGTGGCCGACGGTTCCCGTAACAGCGTGGCGCGGCCCGCCGCCGTCGTGCCCAATGTCGTGGGCAAGTCCGTGCGAAACGCCGTGGAATTGTTCGCCCGCGGCGGTATTGTGCCCATTCTTAAAGGGGACGGCCAGCGCGTCGTGCGCCAGCAGCCGGAACCGGGCAGCAAGTGGCCCACCGGAGAAAAGTCCGGCGAATATATCCTTTGGCTGTCGGAGATGTAGGTATGTCCCTCTCGTTTGCCTCCCTTTTGGCGCAGGTACGGGCCGAGCGACCTGATATCTGTGTGGATTCCCGTCTTGTGACGCCGGGGAGCATTTTTGTGGCCGTGCCGGGCGTCGCCGTTGACGGAGCGCGGTTCATTCCCGCGGCGGTGCGGGCCGGGGCCGCCGCGGTGGTCTGTCGCCCCGATTGCGCCGAAGGTCGGGCGGCCGCCGCTTCCGGCGTGCGCGTCGTGGTGTTGGAAGATCCTCGGGCGGCGGTGTGGATGCTGGCGCGGGCCCGCTACCGCACGGATGAACTGTCCATGCGGATTTTGGGCGTGACAGGCACAAACGGGAAAACGACTACCGCATATTTGTTGGAACATGTGTTCACCGCCATGGGGCGCAAGGTGGGCGTCATGGGAACGGTAAGCTACCGTTGGCCCGGCCATACGGAAGATGCGCCGTTGACTACGCCCGACAGTTTGCGTGTGCATCGTATGCTGGCCGACATGGACGCCGCGGGAACGGATGTGGCGATCATGGAAGTGTCTTCCCATGCCCTGGAGCAACAGCGGGTGGGGGGGCTCGCGTTCGATGGGGCGGCATTTTCCAATCTGACGCAGGATCACCTGGATTTTCATCAGGATATGGAATCGTATTTCCGGGCCAAGGCGCGGCTGTTCCTGGAGGTTCCCCGTTCGGACAAGGCGGCTGTCATCAATGCCGATGACCCCTGGGGGCAGCGTCTGCTGGAACTGTGTCCGGAGGCGCTGTCGTATGGTTTGGGAGAAGGGACGGCCGGTCGTCGGCATCTGGCCGGTCGCATTTTGTCTTCCTCGACAGCCGGACTGCATCTGGGCATGGCCCTGGAAGGGCGGAAATGGGAAGTGCGTTCTCCCCTGGTAGGAAGATTCAACGCTTCCAATTTGCTGGCTGTGCAGGCGCTGTGTCTGGAATTGGGCGCTGATCCGGCGGATTTTCGACATCTTGAAAATTTTTACGGCGTACCCGGGCGTCTGGAGCGTATTTCCAACGAGCGCGGCCTGGATGTGTTTGTGGATTACGCGCATACTCCCGATGCGCTGATGAATGTTCTCAAGGCGTTACGTGACGCCGGATTCCAGCGGATAATCACGGTGTTCGGCTGCGGAGGCAACCGGGATCGCGCCAAACGTCCGCTCATGGGCCAGGCTGTCGCCGCGGGGTCCGATGTGGCGGTGTTGACGTCGGACAATCCGCGCCATGAAGATCCCGAAGCCATTATAGCCGATGTGCTGCCGGGACTGAAACAGGCGCGTCGGCTGGTGGTGGAAGCGGATCGGCGCAAGGCGACCCTGGCCGGGCTGAAACTGTTGCGGCCGGGCGACGCCCTGTTGGTGGCCGGCAAGGGACATGAAAGTTATCAACAGATCGGTGCGGTCAAACATCCGTACAGTGATCAGCAGACCCTGCGGGAGTTGCTCCGGTGCGCATGAGTGTGGCAGAGATCCGGGAAGCCGTTGCCTCCGGCGACGTGTCCGGCGGGCAGGCGGAAAAGATGGTCACGGGAGTGGCCAGGGATAACCGGGACATTGTTCCGGGCGATTTGTTCGTATGC
>CASQEL010000197.1 GCA_949427775.1 uncultured Desulfovibrionaceae bacterium | reverse complement strand
CCGCACATGCCGCACACGCTGAACACAGTCCGGGGAGTGGTCATGGCGTTCCTCATCAGGCATCCGACGTTTCAACGCGGGGATTATGACGCAGATATATCTGATCATCCAGCGTCATGACCCGGAATTCACCGTTTTCACAGATCCCGTAGGTGGGAGGATAGCCTTGCTTGGGCAAGGTGGCGCTGCCGGGGTTCCAGTGGAAAATGTCGCCCCGCGTCCGGGCCATGGGGATGTGCGTATGTCCCGTCAGCACCACCGTGCCGGGCGCGACGCCCGGAAACGGCGGCTCCGGCGGCAGATGCTGGCCGTGGAAGGCCAGAATCCGCAGGCCGTCCGCAAACAGCCAGGCGCTCTCCGCCAGATGGAAGGGCAGGATCGCCCTGTCCACCTCGGCGTCGCAATTGCCGCGCACGGCCATGACGGGCGCGCCCATATCCCGCAGTATTTCAACCGTGTCGCGCGGAGTATAGCCGGGGGGGAGAGGATTGCGCGGGCCATGGTACAGCAAATCTCCCAACAAGACGAGAAGATCGGGGTGCAGGGCGCGCGCCTTGTCGCGCAACAGCGCGGCGCGTTCCGGAGAACCGTGCAGATCGGAGGCGATGAGCAGACGCATCAGCGCGCCGCCTGCCGTTGTCCTCGCTGCCAATCGGCCAGGGGAACGGCTTCTTCCACAAGCATGACGGGAATATCGTCACGAACGGGATAGACCACGGCGCACGCCGGGCAGGAAAGTCCCTCGTCGGCGTTGTCTCCCAGCGCCTCCAGTGCGCCATGACAGCGGGGACAGGCCAGAATTTCCAGTAATTCCTTGTTCATATTCATTGTAGAGTCCTGTACTGCGACCTTGAAGGGCTGAAAGGCCGGGAAATCGCAACCGCAGGTGTTTTTCCCCGGGACACATTTCAGTTCGCATGTTTTTCGCGTATATTCAAGCCGAAAACCCCGTCGCCGGGCCGTCATGCGGCGCGCCGCGCCGAAATCGACGGTGCGGGAACCGGAAAAAGGCAGCGGCGTTCTCCACCGCCGCAAACCGTCGGCAGCGTCGCGGCTTGCAGGCTGATGTCGGCGGACCACGCACGGCGGCGATGCCATTCCGCAATGCTGTTCACGGCAATGCCGACGTGAAAAGCTGCTGCTCCGTGATGTGCGAATCGGAAAGAGACGTTACAGCACGGTTCGCAGTTTGAGCCGGGCGCGGGCCAGGCGGTTTTCGCCGTAATCCCCGTAGTTGTTGACCAGCCCCCACAAGCCCCAGATGTAGTCCACCAAAATTTCCATTTGGAAAAGCTGTTGCTTTTCCGTGACGTCCGTGATGCCGCAGGCCGTTATGAACGCCTCGCGCATCGGTCCCTCGATGCCGGATTCAAGAATGAAACTGGCGACATCCCACAGGGCGTCGGTGAACCCCGCGTATTCGAAGTCAATCAGTTGCATGTCCGCGCCGTGCGCGCCGGAAACCAGAATATTTTCCGGCAGCAGATCCCGGTGGCACAGCACCTGGGGCCGCGCATCGAAATATTCGGCCCGCGCGGCGAGCCATGACCGCTCTTGCGGCGGCAATGCGCGTCCGGAACGCGCCTCGTACAAGGCCATTTCTTCTTTGATGTACAGGGGGGACAGCGCGTCTTGCGGCGTGTGCTCTATACTGTGCAGTCTGTGCAGGCAGGCGGCCAGCTGCGCAAAATAACGGGGTTCCATATCCTGAAATGTCGAGACGCGGTGCTTTTTCAGGAAGTGCGTGGTCTTGAGTCCGCCGGGGTAGAACCGGGAGGAAGGCGTGATGTTCAGATCCCGCAGGTGTTCCAGAACCAGGGGTTCGTGCTCCCGATGGATGAATGCTTCCGTGCCCGCCCCCGGCACGCGCAACGTACGCAATTCGCCGTCCCGGTTGCGGACAAGCCATGTGTTGTTGGTCAGTCCCTTCAGCTTGACCGGAGTAAAATCCACGCTGCACTGATGGGCTATCTGCTCGTGGGTCAGCAGGCGAAAATCCAGGGCGTCCTTGACAGTGTCCAGTTCACGCACGAACGGCGTTTCCAGACAGGCGGCGTAGACGGGACAGCGCGGCAGCACGCGCAACGCCGCATCTTCCCAGTATTCGTCGGGAGCGCAGTGCGGCAGTTCCTCCGCAAGACGTCGGGCGGCGTCGCCCGTCCAATAGGAGACGCCCACCATGCCGTATCCCGTGGGGCTCCATTTCCGCACCTCGACGACACGTCGGGCGGCGTCGAGCCGGAGTTCCCATTCCAATCCGTGGGTCGTGGGCTGGCTGATGAACTGCGCATGATCCGGCCGGACATGAGGAAGAAAATCCTCCAGGAAAAAAAGATCTCCGTCAATGATCAACGAGTCCTGAAGTCTGTCTCGCACCAGCGCCAGGGAGGTATTGTTGTTGGTTGCGGCGAAAAGGGGGTTGCGGATCAGCTCCACGGAAAAAGCGTCTTTCAGGTACTGGAAGTGGTCCGCCATATACCCGGTCACGACCGTGATGCGTTCCACCCCGTGGCGGCGCAGCAAGCCCAAAGTGTGTTCCAGGAGAGGGACGCCGTCGACGGGCGTGAGCGATTTGGGGCGCACCAGGGACAGGGGGCGAAAGCGCACGCCGCGTCCGGCGCACAGGATGATGGCGTTCATGGCAGGTTCCGTCAGATGGTTTGGGTGTTGGGACGGCATCCGGTGGAGGGCGTCGAATCGGCCGGGAAAAAATGCGCTTCCAGATGATCGGCGATGCGTACGGCCGCCTTGCCGTCCGCCACGCCGCAGAAGTCGTCCAGCACGGCGTCGGGAACGGGCAGAAGGGAATCCTCGCCCCGGAGGAGCCGGAGCAGAAAACGCTGCACGCCGCGGATGTCGTCGGTCTGGTGCATCCAGGCGTCCGCCACGGCCTGCGCCGGACCCATGCCGTCACTGCCCGGCCTGATGGTGGCGAGCACCGATTTGCCGAAACGCATGGCCTTGGCCAGCATGGAGGACACGCCGGAAACCAGGGCATCGCAGGCCAGCACCGCTTCCAGACAGGTTCCCCGCACGTCCAGACAAAAATTTTCCGCCTGCCGGAGCACGTCGAAGACGGCCGCATGATATTTGTCCACCTTTTGTCCGGACGCCCAGGTAATGCACAGATGGCGAAGCAACTGGTGCGGACGCAGCACCACGAACACATCTTTTTTATGCCGGGCGAAGATCCGGGCCATATCCAGCCCCAGCGTATCCCAGGTGGACCATTGGAAAGGCGGCGTCATGGCGTAGTGGGGCGTCCAGAGGACGACGCGTCTGCCCCGCGCCATGCTCCGGATTTCCTGATATTTCCGCAAAAGTTCCGGGGCCCCGGCCATGTCGTATTCAGGATTGCCCGTGACGGGCACGCTCTGCGGCGGCAGGCGTTTGAGCCGCGTGTACAGCCCGGCGCTCAGCCCGCCGGAGGCAAAAACGCGCCAGAAACACGGCGTCGTGCGGAAATAATGGTGCAGAAAGTTGTCGCCGCCCAGGCTTTCCGTGCAGTAGGGGATCAGCGCGGGACGGATGCCGTGGGCGACAAGGACGTCGGGGACATAGTCATCCTGCACGAGGATATAGGGTTTCTGCAAAAACAGGACGTCGGGTCGTTCCTCGAGCACCTTCCAGGCGTATTCGCCCACAACCCGCACGCCTTGCGCGCGCAACGCCTCCACAGGATGCTCCTGCGTCAGGGGGCCGTCGACTTCGCCGTCCTTGAGGATGACTACCGGCCGCAGACGCGGACGGCGGCGGCATTCTTCCACAATGCTTGCAAAGCTGTACCAGAAGGTGTGCTCACGCGCCAGAAACGCCACGGTCACAGGCGCGGACATCGGGCGTCGACGGGCCGGGAGAGCGAAGCGTTGTTCGACCGTTTCCGCCATGGAGTGCGTATGCTGATCTTGCTGCGGCATGATGATCGACCTTGAAAAACAGAGGGCGCGCCCTTGAAAAGAGCGTGCGGGCAATGCCGATATTCTTCGGCGACGGATTCGCCCGGAAGACGGCCGGAGGGCCTCCCCCCGGTCGGGCCTTCAGGGATACGGAATCCCGCGCGGAACGCGGCGTTATCGTTATAGCGGTTCCGACGAGGACACAAGGCGCTCGTCGTCCATCCGGCAAGGACGAATACGACGGCTCCGTTGCGGTTCCGGTCGGACATACATGACCTGAACGGGCGGAAAGATCAATATGGCGGTCTGTTATTGCATTTTTGTCAGGATGACATAGCATGCCCCATGGAGGAACCATGGAATTTGTCGATCTGCATACGCATACCCTGGCGTCCGACGGAACGGATTCCCCGGCCGAACTGGCGCGCAAGGCCGCGGCCGTCGGACTGGCGGCCGTGGCGGTGACGGACCATGACACCGTGGGCGGCCTGGACGAGGCGGCGGAAGAGGGAGCCCGCCGCGGCATTGATGTCATCCGGGGGTGCGAGATTTCCGCCCGCGGCGAATTCGGGGAGATGCACATCCTGGGGCTGTGGCTGCCCGAAGACCCCGGTCCTCTGGCGCGCGTGCTGGAGGAGCTGCGTGACCGGCGCACCAGCCGAAACCTGCTCATCATACGCAAGCTCGCCGGGCTCGGCGTGGATATTTCTT
>CASQEL010000196.1 GCA_949427775.1 uncultured Desulfovibrionaceae bacterium | reverse complement strand
CGCAAGGCCGTCGTGGGCTCCCTGTTCTGCGAGGTTCACGACAGCTTCAAAGCCTACAATCTGGGCAGGCACAGGCACACCCCGGAGATCGAGCAGGAAATTTCAGCCGCGGCGGAGACACCGATCACGGTGTCCTTCAACACCCACCTGCTGCCCATAGACCGGGGCATTCTGTCCACCATCTACACCAGGCTGCGCGCGCCGATCACCCTGGACGCGATCCACGCCGCCTACACGGAAACCTGGAAGGACAGCCCCTGGATCCGGGTGCTGCCCAAGGGCATGCTTCCCGAAACCCGCCACGTGCGGGGCACCATGTTCTGCGACATCGGCCTGGTGACGGACCCGCGCACCAACCGGCTGATCATCGTGGCCGCCATCGACAACCTGTGCCGGGGCGCGTCCGGACAGGCCCTGGCCAACGCAAATCTCATGTTCGGCCTGCCGGTGACCGAGGGACTGATGCTGGCCCCGCTCATGCCGTAAAGAAACAACAGGAAGGTCGGCCTCATGGATTACACCTCAGCCTTTCGGGATCCGGCTCTGTGCCGGGGTCTGCTGGAGCGTCTGGCGCGGGCGCTGGACGCCGGAGGCGGCAAGCCGTTGCGCTTTATGGAAGTTTGCGGCACACATACCGTCGCCATCTTCCAGAGCGGCCTGCGGGCGCTGCTGCCCCCGTCCGTGACCCATCTGTCCGGTCCGGGTTGCCCCGTGTGCGTGACCCACGACGCGGAGGTCGCCATGTTTCTGAATCTGGCGGAACGCGACAGCGTGCGCATCGCCACCTTCGGCGATCTGCTGCGCGTGCCCGGCCCGGACGGCCGGACGCTCAAACACGCGCTGGCGGCGGGGGCGCGGGTGGATATCATCTACTCGCCCCTGGACGCCCTGCGCCTGGCCGCCGGGCATCCCGGCGAAACCGTGGTCTTTCTGGGCATCGGCTTTGAAACCACCGCGCCCACCGTGGCCGGGGCCATGCTCATGGCCCGGCAACAGGGACTGAAGAACTTCACGGTGCTGTCCTTCCACAAACTGGTGCCCCCGGCCCTGCGTGCGCTGCTGGAGGATCCCGAGTGCGCCGTGGACGCCTTTCTGCTGCCCGGCCATGTCTCCACCATTCTGGGGTTGGAGCCCTACCGTTTTCTGGCCGGGGAATACCGCACGCCCGGCGTGGTGGCGGGGTTCGATCCGGCGGACATCCTGCTGGCCCTGTGCCTGATGGCCGAACAGCGGCGCGACGACGCCCCAGCCGTGGTCAACGCCTACCGGCGCGCCGTGGACGACAACGGCAACCCCCGCGCCCGCGCCGTGCTGGAACAGGTGTTCAGGCCCGCCGACGCCCTGTGGCGCGGCATCGGCCGCATCCCCGCCAGCGGACTGACCATTGCCCCGGACTTTGCCGACATGGACGCCATGCGCCGTCTGGATCTGGTCCTGCCGGAGGTGAAACCCATCCCCGGCTGCAAGTGCGGCGAGGTGCTCAAGGGCAAACGCGCTCCCGACGCCTGTCCGCTGTTCGGCAAAACCTGCACGCCCGCCAATCCGGTGGGGCCGTGCATGGTTTCCACGGAAGGCAGTTGCGCCGCCTACTATAAATACCATCTGGAGGGCTAGTGTCCACCGCAACTTCCCCCGCCACCGTTCTTCTGGACTGCGGCAGCGGCGGCAAGGCGTCCCAGCGGCTTATCGCGGACTGCTTTTTCCGCCATTTCCACAATCCCATACTCAGCGCCATGGACGACGCGGCCCGCCTGGACCTGCACGGCCCGCTGGCCATGAGCACGGACTCCTACACCGTGACCCCGCTCGTCTTTCCCGGCGGCAGCATCGGCACCCTGGCCGTGCACGGCACGGTCAACGACGTTTCCATGCTGGGAGCCCGCCCACGCTACCTGAGTTGCGGATTCATCATTGAAGAAGGTCTGGATTTCGCGCTGCTGGATCGGGTGACGGCCGACATGGCCGCCGCGGCCCGCGCCGCCGGCGTGCTCATCGTCACCGGCGACACCAAGGTGGTGCCGCGCGGCGCGTGCGACAAGCTGTTCATCAACACCACGGGCATCGGGGAAATCATCGCCGATCCCGCGCCTTCCGGACACCGCGCCCGCCCCGGCGACGTGGTGCTGATCAGCGGCAGCATGGGCGATCACGGCCTGACCGTCATGGCCCGGCGCGAGGGCTTGTCCTTTGTGTCCGACGTGGCCTCGGACTCCGCGCCGCTCAACGGCATGGTGGAGGAACTGCTGCGCCGGACAGGCGACATCCATGTGCTGCGCGATCCCACTCGCGGGGGTCTTGCCACCACGCTCAATGAAATCGCCGGGCAGTCCGGCGTGTCCATCACCGTGCGCGAGGCCGACATTCCCGTGCGGGAGAACGTCAAAAACGGTTGCTCCTTCCTGGGACTGGACCCCCTGTATCTGGCCAACGAGGGCAAGCTGATCTGCATCCTGCCCCAGGAGAAGGCCGAGACCGCGCTGGAGGCCATGCGCGCCTCTCCCTACGGCGCCGAGGCCGCCGCCATCGGCACGGTGCTCGATCCGGACGACGGCCCGGCCAAAGCCGGGCAGGTGATTCTGGAAACGCCCATCGGCGGACGACGGCTCCTTTCCATGCTTGAGGGCGACCAACTGCCGCGCATCTGCTGACGACACGCGCCTCCGGCGGGCATGACGCCCCCCGCGAAAGAGCCGGGGCTCCCGTTTTGCAATCCACGGAAGGCCCGGCTCATGTACGGCCGGAGGGGCAGTCACGGCGTTACTGTCGAAGTGCTCCGCGTTGCGCGGGAAACACCCGCGTCACGCCCTGTTCCGAAAGTTCGCGCAGGAGGCCGCCGGGGCGGATCGACCGTAGAAAGCGCGCACCGTCCCGCACGCCGCAGGATCGCGCAAATGGGGCTGACCATGGTGTCGTATCAATCCGCAACGGTCTGATAACGCCTTTGAACTTTATTTGTACTTACTGTTTTTCAAGCTTGACGCAACATCAGGCGCGCAGGGCGACAAAAAAGTTGTTCATGCCGCATTGAAAATACCGGTGCTGAACATGGCAAAAACCTGCGTCCGTCAATATCCGAACCAATAATGCGCGATCATAATAACACTTATGATCCCGTATTTCACCAGGATTTACAATGCCAAGCCGGTAAGACAAAAACTCGAGAACGGGTTTTGCCGCCTTGCTCGGAACGGTTCCGGCAAAAATGCCTCCCGGCGCCAGCACCCGCAACGCTTCCTTGACAACCTCTGCGGGATTGTCCAAATGCTCGAGAACCGCAAGCATGGTAACGACTTCAAAGGAGTTTTCAGGAAAAGGAAGGGAGTCGGAAAGAACGGCGCGCCGCGTTTCTATTTTGTCTGTTGTAATCTCCGGCGCTTTAAAATCTATTCCTGTCCCCTTGCTTATGTGTGGCTCGATTTCTCGCAAGAATCGAGCTTCCCAGCCACAGCCGATATCAAGCAATCTGCACTCCGGATATTTTTTGATGATCGGCAGCATTCGTCCTATGCGCAGCTTGCGCAAAAATGGTTCAAGTATTGGTTCATTCATTTGGATATTTTTTTACTACTACAGCTGTAAGTTGAGAAAATTTGGATTTTTCGCTCCAAAACTCTACCGATCAGGCAAAGATTTTTTGTATTCATGCTGAGAATTTTTCATGTGAAAAATAGTAGTGCTGAGCATTTGCAACTGTAGTCCAGAGCAGATTTGATTTGACTTTTTACAAAGTCAAAACTGAAAGACACGCTCGTTCCGGAATATAACAGTGTAAATGAATTGCGCTTATGCTTTCGCCGCAGCCACCTGCTCACGCAGTCGGCAGAGTATTTTCAAAATGAAATTCCCTAATGTATATTTCCAAACCCATCTTTTAATACACCGGGAGTACGAAGATAAATATTGTTGTTTGGGCAGGGAGTACATGGGATTGGACTATTCCCGCACTGATCATTTTCTATTGGTACCCATATAGTGAATGTTGAAAATTTATTTGCGCTGTTATATGCATGATCGGGCGTGTCTTCCAGATTTGACTTTGTGAAAAATCAAAGCGAATCTGCTCTAAAGATGCTACACGAACCGCTGCGGAACACGGCCTGGTTCAAAAAGCGCTGTCCATAGTATTTCAGCTCCGGAACGAAAAACGACCGGAACGTCACCGTTCCGGCCGCCATCGCCGTTGTCAACGGCGTATCGGACACTGCGTCGGTCGACGCTATGGAATTTCTGTCCGCCCGTTTTTCCGGGCCAGGACCAGAGACAGGTAGGGGGGGACGTCGGGCAACGACGCCAGATCCCCGGTAATCATCTCGCCTTCCAGATGCACGCGCGAGGCGAACACGGCGCGATCCGCGCATCCGGCCGGTTCCAGGGCCGCGCGGATCGCCGGAAAATTGCGATAGGCTTTCAGAATAACGGCGTTGTCGGCATGGGCCAGTCCGTGCGCGAGTTCTTCGCCGCTGTTGATGCCGGGCAGAACAAGAAGATTTTCCCTGCCCTCGCAGAGCACCGTGTTGGTCCGGGACGCGGCGGCCTGAAACGAGGTGATGCCCGGCACGGTGACGATGGGCAGATCCGGCGCGCGCTCCCGCAACGTCCGCGCCAGGTACCCGAAG
>CASQEL010000195.1 GCA_949427775.1 uncultured Desulfovibrionaceae bacterium | reverse complement strand
CGGTTCACGTTCAGCTCGTGAGTCGGCAAGGTCAAATCCGGTTGTTCGGGCGGTTCGTACGGCGAGGATACGCCCGTGTATTCCCGCACGATCCCCGCATCCACACGGGCGTACAAGCCCTTGACGTCGCGGAAGCGGCAGACCTCCAGAGGACAGCGCACATAAATCTCGTGATAATCCGCACCGATGACGGCACGGCTCATATTTCGGAACTCCCGCAGCGGCGCGATGCAGGCGCACAGGCAAATCTGCCCCGACCTCGCCAGCAGCGCCGCCACTTCCGCCACACGGCGCACGTTTTCACGCCGCGCGTCCAAAGAAAATCCCAAATCCGCGCACAGCCCCCGGCGCAGAACATCTCCATCCAGCGCCATCACCTGCATACCCGCCTGAAACAATCGCTGCTCCACGCCGAAGGCCAGTGTGGATTTGCCCGCGCCGGAAAGTCCGGTCAGCCAAAAACCTCCCCCACGGTGCCCGTGCCGCCGCTCGCGGCTCTCCCGCCCGATGCGGGAAACCGCCGCCCGCCGCTCCGTATTCATATGTTCCTCCGAAAGTGCCCCGTAGTCCGCCATAGTTTGACCTTTCCTCCCCCGCTTCCGGCCGGAACGGATGCGGGCGAAGCCGGAAACGCCGCCTGCGGTCCACGGAAAAAAACAGAGAACCACCGCGCCGCCTGCCTCAGCAGGCGGGCGAAAGGACACGGCGGCGACGGATTCCGCTCTCTTCCTTCGTCGGGAGAGAGCTATCCCTTGGGCCGGAGTATCGGCCCCGTCCCCTCCGGCGTCTGCAATCGCGCGTCCACCAACCCGCAGATCTTCTGATACCCGGCGTTGACGTGCCGGAAGCGTCGCACCAGTCCGGCGAACCCCGGCCCGGCGGCGGCGACGCGTTGCTCGAAAAGCACGCAGGCGTATTCGTACAGTGCTCTATCCGCGGCGTTCAACGCCTCGGCCAGGGCGCGGTCCTCCTCGCTTACATCCGCGGCATATCCCGCGCGCAGGGCGTTCCTGCGTTCATAATACAACGATTCCAGACCTATTTCCCGTGCCAACAGCAACAGGCTCTCGTCAAACCGCTCCTGAACGCCCACAAAACAAAACGATTGCTCCAGGTGTCCCTTGGCCTGCTCCAACTCTTCGTCCAAGCTGATGCCCGGCGCGAAAAGATTGCCCGCCAGACAACGGGTCACGAAGTTCTTTCCCCGGTGCTCCAGCAGACGTTCCCGACTGGTCAGATACTCGCGGAAGCTGATCCTGTTTCCGTTCAGATAGGCATACAGATGATTAGCGGGCCAGGATTTCAAAAAATGGTATTCCGAGACGATCCGATCCAGAGGATCCCGCAAAAAGGTGAACATGCGTACCCGCCGCCCATAAAGGCGCGGCGGTTCATAGGATTCCGGCATCAGATGCCCTTGGACAAGCCGGAAACGATCCAGCTCGATGGAGTCCATTTCCCGGCAGCGGGCGTACTCCGTGTCCTTGTACACGGAAAGCACTTCTTCCGGCGCAAAATTATTGCGCAGCACGGCATTCAGCGTGGTACCCGCCGTGCGCGGCAGATGCATGAAAAAAATCAATTCGCTCATCACTGTGTCTTCCTCGCCGCCCTGCCCGGCCGTCTTTCCGCCCGCTGCGGTTTTTCGCGTATCCGGAGAAAACACGAACGCGGCCTGCCCGCGACCGCTCCATGCCGTGCGGACTCCGGCGTACCGACGGCGAGCATCCCGCAAAGGCCACGACGTCCGGCGGGAAAAATTTCGCGCGCCGTGCGACAGGCCGAACGTAACACCCGCGACCGAGATACGATAGCCGCCTCTCCTCTTACTGTCCAGAAGCGGCGACGGCGGCGCGTGCGCACCGCGCTTCGCTTGCCCGCGGGCATGGCCCGGCTCTCGGCTTCAGACGCGAGCGTACGCGTTCACAGCGGCCGCAGCCAGACAACGTCGCCTTGTCCTGACTGCGTGTCCGCAAAGAAGCCGCCATGGCATTCCCTGTCGGCTTCACATGCGGGCCGCAGTACATGAATATCGGGGACAATCTCAAATTGCGCTGAATTATTTAATATATATTCAACTGTCATGTGGATCGTCATGGTGACGGTCATACTGCTTAACTCAGGACAGTGACATGACGGTTTTTGCGACTGTTTCCATGACAGCTATCAAAATCATCACAAATCGGACCGGCCGTGTCCGGCATTCTCCGCCGCCGGGAACGCCGAATCGCCCCCGCTCCTGCCGTCCAGAGCCGGATCATGAGCATTTTTCAGGTGAAAAATGTTCCAGAGCCGGTCCCATCTTCCGCACGATGTCGCCGTCAATCTTGCCATGCGCGGCCATGCCTTCCAGAATGTACATGGCGCGCCGATGCTCCATGCCCGCCCGATAGGGGCGTTCCTCTGTCAGGGCCTGATAAATATCCACGCAGGCCAGCAGGCGGCTTTCAAAAGGCAGCTCTTCCGCCCGACGGCCGAAGGGATACCCCGTGCCGTCCAGTTTTTCGTGATGGCCGGCGGCCCACAGAGCGATGTCCTCCATGCCCGCGACGCCGGAAAGAATCTCCCAGGACATGCTCGCATGTCCGCGCATGACCAAAAATTCCTCTTCGCTCAACGAACCGGGTTTTTCGAGAATGTCCGCCGGAATGGAGAGCTTGCCCAGATCGTGCAGATGCGCGGCCACCCCCAGCATATCCCGGCGCTCGGCGTCCATGCCGTAGAACGAGGCCATATAGCCGGTTTTTTCCGCGATGCCCTGCGAGTGATTTTTTGTGAACGGAGATTTGGCATCAATGATCCCGGAAAAAATTCTACAGATGCGCAACAACTGCGGCATGGACAATTCACCTTCGAGCGGCGGCATGACCTCCGTCAGCGAGGCGTCGATGCGCTCATCGGACAGGTCTTGCAGCATGTCCTCACCGAACAGCTCCAGAAACACGTCGGCCGTCTCCGGGGCATAGATCCGTTCGCGCTCCCGCCGCACATGCGCGAGCACATTTTCCGGCAGCGCCGGGTCCGCCGTCCCCAGAGAAAACCGCGCGTCCACATTGTCCGCCAGACGCAGCGCGGCGGCCCGCAGGGGGATGGCCTCGCCCCGCAGTTTGTGGACGCCGCTGCCGTCCCAGTTTTCATGATGGTGCAGCACCACGCCGTCCGCCCGGCCCTGAAAGGGAAAATCGCGCGCGTTTCTCTCTCCGGCAGCACAATGGATGTCGAGGTTTTCCAGCCGCCGGCACCTTTCGGGCCCCACCGCCTGCATGTATTCCGTCAGGGCGTTGTCGTGAAGTACGGCGCAGGTTCCCATGTCGAAAACGTCGGCCTCCGACAGGCCCATGCGGCGACAAATCCGCATGCTGACGCAGGCCACGCGACGGGAGTGATTGGTAGCCACGCCCAACAGCGCGTTCTCTACGCAGTCCAGCGCCTGGGAAATGGAAAACAACAGTGTATTGATGCCTATTTTCATCTCCGCTTCCCGTTCCTGTGCCGAAGCTGTTTTTCGGGTGATATATACTTCTTCGGAATCACAGGCAATATTCTATATACAGGAAAAATATATCTTTAATTTTGGAGAAAAATTTGACTTTTTTGAAATTTCAGCCTATTTTTTTCCTTAACGAACGCACAGGACATCCGCCGAGACGCGAAAAGGCCGTGTTTTCGCGCCGCGGACACGAATCAGGAATAAAATTTCCTGATCCTTCCGCACTACGGAAAACCGGCGTAATGCCGTCATATACAAACCATGAACATCCGCACGGCCCGTGAACCGCCGCGTCCGGGTTCCGCAAATGCCGGAACGCTCGTGCCAGTGCAACCGGGAGGCGTCTCGCCCCCGCCGCGAAACCCCGTGGTTTCGCTGTTCCGGACATGCCGCAACGGACTGCCCGGCCCTTGGGAAACAAGGGGGGCTTCCGCCAACCTCAAACCAGCGCAGGTCGTCATGAGACATTGCCCCATCCGCCGCCCGTACAAAAACATCCTCCGACCGCAACGGCATTCCCGCGCCGCTTCCTGTCGGCCAAACCGGACGTCGGCCGGCGACGCCCGCATCCGATCTTCCACTCCGCCCCGCGCCGCCGCGCCGGAAGCGGACGTTTCCGTCTCCGGCGAGCGCCTGCGAGATCTCCTGACGCAGGCCACAAATGTCCTGCGCTGCCAGACGGAACTGATCCGCCGCTACGATCCCTGCGTTCCTCTGCCCAGCACGGCGCTGCGGGGATTGGGGATTATTCTCCAGAACGTGGAAGGCATGCTGATCGACGCCTATATCCTGTACGACGAGCAATAACGCACGCTGCATTCGCATGAAAAACGCCCCCGGTGTCACTGTTGACGCCGGAGCATACATGCTTTTCATTGCGGGAAGAGTCCGGATCGGGCTGATGCCGCATCAGTGCGGATTCCCCGCGCCGACCGCGAAAAGCCGGATTTTTCCTCGCGATGCCGCCGCGAGGAAAAATCCGGCCTTGCAGCAGACGAACACATGAAGGCCGCGTCTAGTACCGTATAACACAAAATACGAAGTATTTTGTGTTATACGGTACTAGTAGTCCAGCTTCCAGTTGATGCCCACTCCGCTGGATTCGTTGGAAGTGCGGCCTTCCACAGAGACATGGGGGAACAGATCTATATCCA
>CASQEL010000194.1 GCA_949427775.1 uncultured Desulfovibrionaceae bacterium | reverse complement strand
GCTCTTCAGCCATCGCCTGCTGGGCGCATTGCTGGGGTGCGTGCTTAAACTGCCCGGGCTCAGTCAAACCCTGGCCCGTAAACAATTGCGTTCCCGTTATGTGGAAGCGTTGATGGAGCGTATGAACCAGGGGCATTGAGCGTCTGCTGCCGGTCCGGGGAACGGCGTCAACACTCTTCCTCAAGAGGCGGAAGGTGTTCCTCGCTGTACAACGTGAAACCGGCCTGCCGCAGTGCTTCGGCCCAGATGCCGTCTCCCGGCGTCAGCCGTCCGCTGAACGTGCCGTCGTAGACGCGGCCGAAGCCGCAGGAGGGCGACCGGGATTTCAGGATGGCCGCCGTGCAGCCGTGCGCCCGCGCCGTTTCCAGGGCTTGGCGTGCGCCTGCGGCGAAGGCGGCGCTCACGTCCGTGCCGTCCGCGCAGAAAACCCGTCCGTGGCGCAATTCGCAGGGCGGGCGGGGCGTCGACAATCCGGAAAGGACTTCCGGACACAGCGGAAGGGCGCGTCCCTGCTGCACCAGCCGAATGACTTCGGGACAGGGGGTGCTGCCCCCGTCGTAGCGACATTGCTGCCCGGCAAGACAGGCGCTGACCACAAAACGGACCATGACGGCATCTCCTTTGCCGCGCGAGACACGCGGCATCGTGTAGAGGGGGGCAGCTGAAAGACACGCTCGCTCCGGCATGTAACAGCGCAAATATAGTGCGCTTATGCCTTTGCGGCGGCCGCCTGCTCCCGCAGTCGGCAGATCCGGGGTCAGCCCTTATTACCCTGCCTGCTGCAAAGCCGTCTTTTTCCGTCCCGCAGCGTTGCAAGGCCAACAGTGACTTTGCGGCGGGTTCACTATAGCTTCGCCCAATGTGTGCCTTGCGCCTTGCCGGTCGAAAAAATTCGGCTTTTCGTCGACGGCATTGTCATGAGGGCTGACCCTAGCCTAAAAGAAAAATTCTTTCAAACAGTTTTGAATTTTTGCCGATCCGGAAGAAGAGATTCTGTTGCCGAATCCTTTCGCCCGTTGATATAATGGTACATGAAAAAATATATATAAGGAACACGTATGCTCAAGGCTGCAATGAAGGTGATGTGTGCATATATGAAAACATCTTGCGGAATGACGGTAGTGCTTGTGATTTTCATCGGTGTGCAGAGCGCTTGGGGCGCGAGCACCTCGCGAGATGAATATTTTTATGACAGTCGGGCGGATCAACCGTATCGCAGTCCTCACAACAGCGGCAGTTTGTACAGTGACGGGGGGACGGAAGACAGGGCCGCAAGCAATGCCCGGAAGTTGCGGGACAATCATGAAAGCCATGCGAGGAGCCGCTCCTCCGGTTCTTACGGCGTGCGCTCCGGAGGGCAGTGGTCTGTCGATGGGAAGTCCGTATTCAGGTATGATCGCAGGAACTACGGGCGCTACTGAGCTTTTTCATATCCGCGGCGTCTGCAACCCGGCGAGGAAAGACATTGCATGGCCTTGATATGGAATCCTTGGCACGGTTGCCGAAAGATCAGTACGGGATGCCGCCACTGCTATGTGTATCGCAGCGATGCAAAGTATGGCAGAGATGCTTCCGTTGTACGCAAAACCGGCAACTTTTCCCTGGCGCTGCGAAAAAAGCGCGACGGGGAATATAAACTTGCGTCGGGAGAAAGGATATACACGTGCTTTACTTCAGACTTCTTTTTGGAAGAGGCTGATGCGTGGCGTAGTGACATCTGGGAGATGATACGCCTCCGCAGCGATGCGTCTTTTTTTATTATCACTAAGCGTATCCACCGTTTTGCTGTGGGTCTTCCCGAAGGATGGGGTGAGGGATACGACAATGTGACCCTCTGCTGTACGTGCGAGAATCAGGATCGAGCGGACTACCGGCTGCCCTTGTTTGTGGAAGCCCCGATCAGGCATCGCTGCATTGTCTGTGAACCCTTGCTTGGTCCCTTGGATCTTGTGCCGTTTCTGAGTTCCGGCATTGAGAAAGTTATTGTGGGCGGGGAGTCGGGAGAAGAGGCGCGTCCCTGCTATTTTGATTGGATTTTGGATATCCGCAGGCAGTGCGCCGAAGCGGGGGTGGCTTTCTACTTCAAGCAAACAGGCGCGCGGTTCGTGAAGGACGGTCGCTTGTACCGGATCGCCCGTCGTTTGCAACATTCCCAAGCAGCAAAGGCAGGAATAAATATTATACTGTAAATATGCATTTTTTGCTGCGAAAAAAGAAATTGCAGATTTTTGGAAAAAAAGCTTGCAAACGAAGTTACCTTCGCATACATATCTTTTTGCGCCGAAGTGGTGGAATTGGTAGACACGCCAGGTTCAGGGTCTGGTGCTGGCAACGGCATGGGAGTTCGAGTCTCCCCTTCGGCACCAACAAGAAGTCCAAAATAGTCCATAGAAGGCCGAAATCACTAAGAAAAACGTGGTTTCGGCCTTCTCTTTTTGTCCAGTAAAAACCAGGTACCCACGTGGACACCCACAAAAATCGTTGGTAGATTCGCAGGTACCAATACCACGATGCCATTTCGGCACGGCGAAATACCAGCAGGCTATAAATTTTCTTTGAATTCAAATGGATGAGGTAGATTTTTCCGGTTTTCGCCGCACACTTCCGGACTGTTTTGGAGGATACCAACATGAAACTTTCCGATGCCGCTGTGCGGAACGCCAAGGCCAACGGCAAGGTGCAAAAACTTTCTGACGGCGGCGGCCTGTACCTGCATGTGACGGCGACTGGCAGCAAATTATGGAGAATGGCTTACAGGTTTGAGGGCAAGCAGAAACTGTTGAGTTTTGGCGCATACCCTGCCGTTTCCCTGAAGGATGCCCGCCATCGGCGTGATGACGCCAGGGAATTGCTTGCCAAGGGGATTGATCCCGGCGAGGAGAAAAAGCAGGCCAGAGAAGAAAAGCTCGCCAAAGAACGGGAAGAGCGCGACACCTTTGAATTTGTGGCGCGGGAGTGGTTCGCCAAGTACGAACCGACGCTTTCCGAAAAACACGCCAAAAAATTGCGCCGTTATCTGGAAAATACGATTTTCCCGGTCATTGGCGGAAAGCCTGTCACCCAGCTTGAGCCTGCCGACTTTTTGCAGATCGTTCAGCCCTCGGAGCGTCTCGGCCATCACGAAACAGCCCACAAACTCATGCGCCTGTGCGGACAGGTCACACGCTATGCCCGCATCACAGGCCGCGTCAAATATGATGTGGCGGCGGGGCTGACCGAAGCCCTGACACCAGTGCAGACAACGCATTTCGCCGCCGTCACCCTGCCGGACGACATCGGTCAGCTTTTGCGGGATATTGACGCCTATGTCGGCTACACTTCTGTGGTCTATTGTCTGAAAATTCTGCCCTACGTGTTCACTCGCCCCTCGGAATTGCGACTGGCGCATGGAGCGAGTTTGACTGCAAAAACGCCATCTGGATCATCCCGGCTTCGCGCATGAAGATGCGGCGTGAGCATGTGGTGCCGCTGTCAAAACAGGTGCTGGTACTGCTGAAAGAGCTTCACACCTATACCGGCAATGGAGAACTGTTGTTCCCCAGCGCCCGCGCGCTCTCCACTCCCATCAGCGATACCGCGCCGTTGGCCGCGTTGCGATGCATGGGCTACGGCAAGGAAACCATGACCCTGCACGGCTTCAGGGCAATGGCGAGCACGAGGCTCAATGAGCTTGGCTTCAGAGCGGATGTTATTGAAGCGCAGCTTGCGCACAAGGAGCCTGATACTGTGCGTCTTGCCTACAATCGCGCGGAATACATGGAGGAACGTCTGCAACCCATGCAGAAATGGGCCAATTATCTCGACGAATTACGCTCCACCAAACGATAAGCTTGGAGACAACCATGACCGATACCATTCATTCCGTGAAATCGCCTCAATCCCCGGAACAGGATATGTTTGTCACTATCGGCAACATACCTGAAAATGAACAGATTACCGTTGCCGATACCGGCTGGAGTGAAGAAACCAAAGAACGCATGAGGCTGGCTGGCTATGATGACATGGACATGATCCGGGCATGGTACAGCTGAAACATATGCCAGTTGCCCATGCAGGCGGCACGGATAGTTGCAGATCGGCATTTTTGCGCAATGCTCTCGCAACATCCGCGCCTTCTGTTTTCATAGTGTCCGAACACGGTGTTTGCGCTCTTTTTTCCTCAGTTTTCTCTATGATGGTTGTCAAGATACATCTTGACATTTCATGAAAGTCTGCCACCATCTGAATTCAGGAGAGCACCATGCAACAGGCTCAGACAGAAAAAACGGCAAAGGTCAAATTCGCCACTCAGGCTGATCCGGCAGTGTTGCAAACCCTGAAAAGCATCGCGGCGAGTGAAGGTCGCCAGATTCAAGCCCTGGTGGATGAAGCCCTGCGCGATTATATCGAGCGCAAAACCGGCAATACTCCCCGCAGGCATGTGATGGATGCGTTCAGGAACAGCATGGAGCAATACGACAGCCTGTACCGAGACTTGGCGAAATGAGGGACTACCCGACCCTGCATGAAGTTCTGGCCATCCACGCCGAAGCCATCAAGGTATACGGCGGTTCCAATGGCGTGCGCGACCTCGGAACAATCGAAGCGGCGTTGTTTCGGCCACAAAGCGGATATTATACGGACATTATCGAAGAAGCCGCCGCGCTCATGGAAAGCCTGCTCATCAA
>CASQEL010000193.1 GCA_949427775.1 uncultured Desulfovibrionaceae bacterium | reverse complement strand
TTCATAAATAGGCATGCTTACTCCTCAACAACATTTTCAAATCTAATGTGTGCCGACTCTCCCGGCGCTGTATTCATGAGAAAACACCAACGCGCCTGCACCGACATGCGAGACATTGATCTCATTCTTCATGACCTGCAAGGTATGCTTACCCCACCAGGGGCAGGGAACTCACGATCTGAATATGGTTCAGCTCCATACAGGCATCTTCCGAAAAAACTCTTGGGGCATGTCCAGGGGCAGCCATGCAAAGACAAAACAGGACTACGCTCCGCTGCCATCCAAACATTACCTAATATGTCGAAAGATTGTCGCTTTGGAAAAGCTCCAGGGCATTTTCACATTGAAAATGCTCTGCCGACTGCGTGAGCAAGCGGCCGCCGCGAAGACATAAGCGCACTATATTTGCGCTGTTACATACCGGAGCGGGCGTATCCTCCAGCTTTGACTTTGCAAAAAGTCAAAGCGAATCTGCTCTAGTATCGCATAACACAAAATACTTCGTATTTTGCGTCAAGATCATTCGCCGAAAACGCGGTTTTCGGCTCATTCACGGCGACTACGCCGCCGCTTCATGCTCTCGCATGGCGTCTAGTACACCGAAATTTTATGTGTCTCGGTGTACTAAGAAGACACGGATTCCCGATACGCCCCCAAGGCCGCGGCATCTTCAAAAAGAAAATAATCTATCAGCAGGCAGAGCACATGCCCGGCGGAAATATGCACTTCCTGAATCAGCGGCGTGGATGTATGCGGCACATCCAGCAGCAGATCGCATAACGGAGCCATGGCCCCGCCGCCGCGCCCGGTGAACCCCACGGTAGTCATCCCCCGTTCCTTCGCCACACGCAGGGCGGCAAGGATGTCGGGGCTGTTGCCCGACGTGGAGATGCCTGTCAATATATCCCCTTCCTGGCCCAAAGCCATCACCTGCTTGGCGAATATCTGCTCGAATCCAAAATCGTTGCCGATGGCCGTCAATACGGACGTATCCGTGCTCAGGGCCATGGCAGGCAGCGGAGGTCGATCCAGCAAAAAACGGTTGACAAATTCTCCGGCCAAATGCTGCGCGTCCGCCGCGCTTCCGCCATTGCCGCAAAACAGCAATTTATGACCACGAGCCAGAGCCGACGCCATTTGGGCTGCCGTTTCCCGCAGGAGATGAGCCTGCACCTCAAAAAATTCTCTGCGCAAGCGCAGACCTTCCTCGGCATGGGCGGCAATTCGCTGAAGGGGGGTATCTTGCATGATGTTTGCCCTGTCCTTATCTTCGCACGCTATGGCAAAAAGGAAGGAGATGCTACCCCAAAGCTCCGGAGCTGACAAGGGCAGCATCTCTCCATGTGTCTGCCGGTACTATACGCCGATGGCTTCATGAAAATACACGACAGAAAAAATAGCACATACCCGTTCTATAATCCATAATTATTACACGATAGTATGATTTCATTCCGTTATCGACACATATTCAAGTAATACTTTATGTTTTAAAGTTTTCGCGGCGCGGCAAAAAGGAAAGGGATTGGGAAGAAAGTACCGGACGGAGATGGAACGGGGTCAAATCTTTCCGCCGGCGATGACCATCACAAGCAAAAGCGACAACAACGAGCTGGAAACTTCATTTTCAAGGTGTTCATAACTTGTTGATTTCATATATCGACACGACGGACTTGAAGTCGTCGCCGGTTTCCAGTACTTCCGGTAGCAAGATGTTAGACATGCAAACGCCTCTCCATATCCTTATCGTGGCCAAACCCCGGCAGCGGGAAGCCGCCCGGCTGGCCGAAGGTATCGCCCTCTGGCTTGAAGAGCGGGGTTGTACGACGCACATTGTGGAGGCAGGAGGGGACGCCTCCTCCAGTGAAGCACTGTTTCCGGCTGATCTGGTCGTGGTGCTGGGGGGCGACGGCACCATGCTGGAGGTCGCGCGAAGTTTTGTGGCCCACCCTGTGCCCCTGACAGGCATCAACTTCGGCAAAGTCGGTTTTTTGGCGGAACTGTCCATCGCGGAATGGAAAAAGGGTCTCGAGACATTCCTGACAGGCAAGGCCGACTTGCTGCGGCGCATGGCTCTGCACTGGCGGGTGTTGCGCGACGGTCGGGAAGCCGCGATCGGAATGGCGGTCAACGATGTGGTCATCAGCCGGGGAGCTCTTTCCCGGGTCATTACACTGGATATCAGCGTCGACGAGCAGAAAATGTGTCGGGTACGGGCTGACGGTCTGATCATTTCCTCGCCTCTGGGGGTTTCCGGATATGCCGTTTCCGCAGGCGGCCCATTGATCCATCCCGAGCTGGATGTATTGACTGTGACGCCCATATGTCCCTTTCTGTGCAACTTTCCTCCTGTCGTGCTGCCGTATCCCATGACGGTGCGGGCTGCTATACAGCCTGAAGCCATGGAAACCTATCTGACCATCGACGGCCAGCAGGGCGTCCCCCTGGAAGGAGGGGACTGCATTGAGGTTCAGGGCGTGCCCGGCGGCGTCCACTTCGCGCGACTACGGCCGAACGATTATTTTCAACGACTCAGGACGCGCGGCTTCGTGCAGGAGTATTCGGGAAACAATAAAGGGTAATACGCCAATCATGAAAAAACTTCCGCAGATTTCTCGAGTCAGCGACATCCGCGTCGGGCGGGATGTCTATTTCGATGCATGGCTGTATAATATGATGATGGACAATAACGTGGCCTACCAGATGAATCCCGACATCATCGCCGGACCGGAACAGATGCGTTTCATGGTGGCCACGGAGCAGGATCAGGTCTACCTGCCGTGTTCGGACGAGACGTTCGCCATGCTTATGGAACCCTGTTGTCCCCGTCGCCTGCGCAACAGCTACAACCGTGCCTGGCGCATCATCGTTCGGCTGATCCGCAGCATCGAGCCCGACAGAACGGCACGCCGGCGCACTCTGGAATTTTGCCGTTATCGCTTTCAAACGGTTATGGATCAGCATACAGTGATTCCCTCGCGGGTGGTCAAGCGTCTGACCAGCATGATCTTTGCCCAAAGCAATCAGGAAGATCCCTGGCAGGAACGCCGACGTGACGCCAATCGGAGAGCTCACGCGCTGCTGCACGCCCCGGAAATGCAGCGGATGATACATGCCGCGCCGTCTGAAGGGTTGCGGGGCGACATCGCCGCCATCCGGTGGGAGTTGAATCATCTGGAGCTGGCCCGTCTGATGTATTTGTCCATGATGTCCCGCCCCTGGCTGGAATCGCCGCCATCTCCGCTGGATCTGCAGCAGGAGTTCGATTTGGCATTGAAAGCTTCGGACGTGCTGCGCGCACTCTTCGGGCCGGAGTCCGATCAGAGCAAAACAGTGCTCTTTCTTTGTGACGCCGACGGTGGGGGCATTTTGGATCTGGCTGTTCTGCACCGCCTCCAGCGCATGGGACACAAAATTATTCTGGCGCTGAAGGATGGTTTTTATTTCTATGCTCCTACCATAACGGATGTGGACACGGATCCCGTCTTTAAGGAGCATGTGGAACGCAGCGTCGTGGTGCGTGATCCGGCCATCAGCAAAAATGAATTGCTGCGCCTGCTGCGGGAATTCCGAATGGTAGTCATCTCTGACGGCACGCGCGAGCGTTTGAACCTGTACCGGACCTCAGTCACGTTTGCCCGCGCGTGGAAAGAGGCGGATTTGATTATCGCCAAGGGCTGGCGTAATGCCGATATGCTTCTCGGCAGCAGCCAAAGCTTCACGCGGGACATCCTGTGTTACTGGTTGGATCAGAACGGCGTGTACCACTTGCAGACCAAGGCGCATGCCCGCGGCGTACGCAAGTTCAGCGAAGCGTATCTGACGGATCGCGCGGACGCCATTATCGAAGATATGCGGCATGCCCGACGAGAGGGCAAGTCGGTCATGTTTTACAGCTGCATCATCGGCAGCATACCGGGACAGACCGCCACCGCCGTTACGCTGGTGCGCGCCTTTGTGGAAAATCTGCGTCGCCAACTGGACGACACGTTCATCGTCAATCCCACAGAGCACTTCGAGGACGGCATGGACGGCGACGACCTGATGTTCATGTGGGAACGCGTGCAGCGCAGCGGGTATATCGACGTCTGGCGCTTCCAGACCGTGCAGGACATTGAAACCAGCTTTGCGCTGTTGGGACGCAAAATTCCGCCTGTATGGACGGGCAAGGACGCCACGTATTCCACAGGATGCACCAAAGAAATGCGCATCGCCCTGGATATGCAGGCCAGGAACCGCGAAATGCAGATAATCGGCCCCTCGTCGGAAAAATTCTTCCGGCGCGGCGAGTACGGAGTAGGCAAATATTTTGATGCCCGTATCGCCAGCTGAGCTGTTTTTTACTCCCGACATGATATATTTTTGATGAGCCACGGAGAACAATTATGGCTGAATACGAAGCCGTCATCGGACTTGAAGTGCATGTGCAACTGGCGACAGCCTCCAAACTGTTCTGTTCCTGTTCCACCACCTTCGGACAGGACGCCAACAGCAATGTTTGCGAGGTATGTTCCGGCATGCCCGGCGCTCTTCCCGTTCTCAACCGCAAGGCGGTGGAATATGCGGCGCTGGCCGGGCTGGCCACCAACTGCACGGTCAACCGACATTCCGTCTTTGCGCGCAAGAACTATTTTTATCCGGATCTGCCCATGGGCTATCAAATATCCCAGTTTGATCTGCCCGTCTGCGAGCAC
>CASQEL010000192.1 GCA_949427775.1 uncultured Desulfovibrionaceae bacterium | reverse complement strand
CTTTTCGGGACACATTTTACCGAACCCACTGCAAGGCGCGTCTGGACCCCGTGCTGGACGGGGTGAAGTTCATGCGGGAATGCGGTTGGTGGGTGGAGGTGACGACGCTGATCATTCCCGGCTGCAACGACAGTATGGAAGAGCTGCGGGATATCGCCCGTTTCATTCGTGACGAGCTGGGCTCCCGTGTTCCGTGGCATCTGTCGCGCTTTCACGGCGCCTATCGAATGTCGGGGCATCCGGCCACACCCCAGGCGACCATGGTGCGCGCCTGGGAGCTGGCCAAGGGAGAAGGGCTGGATTTCGTGTACGTGGGCAACATGGGCGGCGGTATGGGCACATCCACCTTCTGCCCGCAGTGCGGAGCCGTGTGCGCCACGCGCGATGGATTCCGGACGCGGCGTTCGGCCGGCGGCTGCGTCTGGCCTTCGTGCGGCGCAGCTCTTCCCGGCGTCTGGAAGCAGGCATGATCCTGATCTATACGGGAAACGGCAAGGGGAAGACCTCCGCCTGCGTGGGGCAGGCCGTGCGGGCGCACGGGCAGGGGCTGGAAGTGGCTTTCGCGCAGTTCATGAAGCAGGCCGGGCAGGCCGGAGAACAGGTCGTGCTGGAGCAGCTCCTGGAAGGCAATTTTTACGCCGGAGGACGGGGGTTTTTTCGGCGCGAGGAAGATCGGCCCGCGCACCGCGAGGCGGCGTCGGCGACGTTGCGGTGGGCTCTGGAACGTCTGCCTTTGGTGGATATGCTGGTGCTGGACGAAACCTTGTATGCCCTTTCCGCACGATTGCTGCTCCGCGAGGAAGTGGAGCATCTGCTGCGCCTAGCCGAAGAACACCGTACGCATGTGGTGCTCTCCGGACGTAATCTTCCCGAGTGGTTGGGCGAACGGGCCGATCTGATCACGGATATGGGAGAAGTGAAGCACCCCTGGCGGCAAGGCGTGAAAGCGGCGCCGGGCATTGAATTTTGATGCGGGAGTATGCGCGCATGCCGTGAACGCATGCGCGACAGCCTCAAGCGGCGAACACTATGAGAATGCGGACAGCCGAAACCGTCCCGGCGGCATGGCCCTTGATGTCTGACGTCGTGCCGATTCGTCATCATTGCTTTTTCAAGGAACCCTCATGAGCGCTTTGACAATATATATCGCCGCCTCATTCAAACATCTGCACGGGGTGCGGCTGCTGGGGCGGGAGTTGCGCGCGCTCGACTGCGCGATTCTGGATTGGACGGAAAAAGCCGTGCCGCCGCCCGGACTGACCCCGGCCCAGCGCCGGGTGTGGATGGATACGGATCGGGATGGCGGGCAGGTTTTCTCTTTTTGTCGGCAGGCCTGTCTGAGCGCGGATATGGTGATTTATTTCGGCGCGTCCGGTCAGGACGCGGGAGTTGAAGTAGGACTGGCCTGCGGCGCGGGCGTACCCGTGCTGGGCATTCGCGGGCCGCTGGAAGCGCCCGGCTTGATGCTGCACGGGGCTGTGACCGCCTGGGTCGAGCGCGTGGAAGACGCCGTGGAGCTTGTGGCCGATTGCGCCCGCTTTGCGGCGGAAGGGGAAATGCCGGGCGCTGCGTCTGACGCGCTGGTACGGGCGTTGTGCGCTCGCGCTGTCCGGCGTCGTGGCGCGCCTGCGGCGCCGTGAGCTTTTTCCATAATATTGACGTGCCCCCCCAAACGCTGACGTCCTGTCTTCCGATCTTTGAAGACAGGGCGTTTTGAGAGCAATGTCCGGCGGCTCCGCGGGATTTCCGCTCGCCCGCGGAAAAATTGAAAAAACACGGACATCCGGCATGGCCGCCGGACAAAAAAACGCATTTTTACTGGCGCTGAAAAAAGCTACGGCCGGATGGTCAGTACCGGCACACCGGCATGTTTGACGACGTTTTCCGCCACGGAGCCGAAAAGCATGCGATCCACGCCTTGGCGGCCGTGGGTGCCCATAACGATGAGGTCGATATTTTTTTCTTCGGTGATTTTGCGGATACCTTCGAACGGATCACTGACGATGACGATGCCCTCGGCGTCTATACCCGCGAAGGTATGGGTCACGAACTCGTCCATAGCCGCTTCCGCGGCTTTCACGATATTGCCGACAAAACTGTCGATGGTGATCGAGAGCACCTTGAAGCCTTCGTACTGGCTCATCGAAGGAACGCAGTAGAGCACATAGACCTTTGCGTTCAACGGCGTGGCCAGGGTCTTCGCATATTCGGCTACCGCGGCGCTCTGCTCGGAGAGATCCACCGGGCAAAGAATTTTTTGAATGGTGCGCATGATATTCTCCCGTGTTGATTGCCCCCGCATGGGGGAGTGACAGCTGTGCCCAGAATATACCGAAGCCGATGCAAAGGGAATGCATATTTTTCATAATTTATTCAATAAATTATCTGTAAATGACAAACTCTGCCGTTTTGAGGGCGTTTTCCCTTTGAACATGCTCTGCCGACTGCGAAAGCGGGCGTGTCTTTCGCCGGAGGGCGCTCGCAAAGACGTTATTGGGGGAACATCAGATAGGATGTCACCGAGCGCACGCCGGAAGTCTCCCTGGCCGCTCTGATAATGGCCTGCTTTTCTTTTTCATCATTGACGACGCCCAGCAGAACCACCCGTCCGGCATGTACCTGCGTGTCCACACGGGTGGAACTGACGCCTTTCGCGCCGATCAGGTTGGTGCGGAGTTTGGTCGCCAGCACCAGATTGTTTTCTCCTTCGGCGGAGGGAGTGAACCAGTGCGTGACGACGGAGCGCACTCCCCTGGCGTTTTTGGCGATTGCCACGGCTTTGGCCTGCATATCGGGGGGAACTTCGCCCACCAGGAATACCTTGCCGTAATAGCAGTAGGCGGAAACGGACCATCCGCCCGTGAAGTCGGCCTGGAGAAGATCTGTTTTGATGCCGGAGGCGATGCTTTTGTCGTCGGTCATGGTGTCCACGAGACGTTTATCTTCGTAGACGCCGTAGGGGAGGGTGACGGCGCATCCCCATATTTGGCCCAGGGCCGCCAGCAGAGCGAACAACAGGGGGCCGCGCATGGTTATTCCTTTTCGCGGCGGATACGCGCGCCGACGGCGTTGAGTTTGTTTTCAATGGCTTCATAGCCCCGATCCAGATGGTAGATGCGCTGCACATGCGTCGTGCCTTTGGCGGCCAGACCGGCCAGCACCAGAGAAGCGCTGGCCCGCAGATCGGACGCCATGACAGGCGCGCCGTTGAGTCCGCGCACGCCGCGTACCATGGCCGAGCGTCCGGCCGGCTTGATATCCGCGCCCATGCGCGTCAGTTCCGGCACATGCATGAAGCGGTTTTCAAAAATGCCTTCCTCCACCACACTGCTGCCTTCGGCCAGGCACATGAGCGCCATAAGCTGCGCCTGCATATCGGTGGGGAATCCGGGGTAGGGCCGGGTCTGCACGTCCACGCCGCGCAACGTGTCGCCGGACCGGCGGGCCAGCACGCCTTCGGGCGTCTTCTCGATATGCATGCCCATGGCCTGGAGTTTGACGATGACGGCCTCCAGTTCCTGCCAGGGACAGTGCTGCACCAGCAAATTTCCGTTGGTGATGCCCGCCGCCACCAAAAATGTGCCGGCTTCGATGCGATCCGGCATGACGGCGTAAGTGCAGCCTCCCAGGCGGGAAACGCCCTGTACCCGGATGATGCTGGAACCGTGCCCTTCGATGCGGGCGCCGCAGGCAATGAGAAATTCGGCCAGATCCGTTATCTCGGGCTCGCGGGCGGCGTTTTCCAGCACGGTTTCGCCGTCGGCCAGAACCGCCGCCATCAACAGGTTCTCCGTGCCGCCGACCGTAGGCATGTCGAAGGAAATGTGGGCCCCCGCAAGTTTGTCGCAGCGGCCGAGGATATAGCCGTCTTCCAGGTTGAAGCGGGCTCCCATTTTTTCCATGCCCTTGAGGTGCTGATCCACAGGACGCGCGCCGATGGCGCACCCGCCGGGCAAGGCCACGCGGGCCTGCCCGATGCGCGCCAGCAGGGGGCCCAGACAGAGCACGGAAGCCCGCATGGTTTTGACCAACTCGTACGGCGCTTCCGGCTTCGGACCGCAGGGACGCATATGAACCACGCCGGACTCGTATTCGGCCGGACATCCCAGGATGCGCAGCAGCTTCAGCGCGGTATGGATATCCCGAAGGTTGGGCACATTGGTGAAGGTGGCGGGCTCTTCCAGCAGAATGGAAGCGAAGAGAAGAGGCAACGCGGCATTTTTTGAGCCGCTGACCGCGATACGGCCGTTCAGGGATACGCCGCCTTCAATGACGAGCTTGTCCATAAAAACCTCAATATGTTAGTGAGATATATAAAAAACGAAGTATGAAGGCGGAGTGTATCCGCAATTTTGACATCCTCCCCGCCCTAAACGGAGGGGATTCCCAGCGGAGGCAATCTTGCGATTGCACCCCTGAGCGGGTTCCCGCTTCCACGAGACTGCCCAGAGGAACACGACTTGGTTTTCGCCGCAAACATTCCCACGTGGGGAATTTTACGGGTTCGAACCAACCACCTGTTCCCCCAGGTCTCACTGTCTCTCCGCAGGCTGACACGGCATGCCCTGCCGCCGTGTCACCTGCTAGCACACAAAAGGCGGAAAGGCAAAAATTCCCTTCAAGGCGCGCCTTATATCCTCCCCCTGAAGGGAGAGGTTTTACGGCGCGTTAGAGCAGTTCACGGTTGAAATGCTCCAAAAGATGTGGGGCTCCGCCCCACAC
>CASQEL010000191.1 GCA_949427775.1 uncultured Desulfovibrionaceae bacterium | reverse complement strand
GACGTTCCGCCATGGTGCGGGTGGCCCACCTGGAAGACATCGAAGCCGTGTTTTCCAACGCGCCGCTGGAACAGCGCTGGATCGATCTGGTGCGGGACGCGGGTACGGCACTGCATCTGACTTGACATCCTCCCCCGACTTCAGACGGGGGATTCCCGGCGGAAGCATTCTTGCAATTGCCCCCTGAGCGGGTTCCTGCTTCACTGAGACGGCCCAGGGAACAAGGCTTGCTTTTCGCCGCAAACATTCCCGCGTGGGGGATGTTACGGGTACGAACCAACCGCCTCTTCCGCCATGTTTCACTATCTCTTTACAGACTGACACGGCATGTTCCGCCGCCGTGTCACCTGCCGGCACATCAAAGACAGAAAGACAAAAATTCCGGTCACGGTGAACCTTGTATCCTCCCCATGAATAGGGATGTTTTACGGCGCGTTCAGAGCATTTTCAGGTTGAAAATGCTCTGCCGACTGCGTGACAGGCGGCCGCCGCGAAGGCATAAGCGGAATTCATTTACGCTGTTACATGCCGGATCGGGCGTGTCTTCCGGCTTTGACCTTGTAAAAAATCAAAACGAATCTGCTCTAATAATGTCTTTTTAAAAACGTTATCACAACCGTTGCACCATAATTATACACAATATTCATTTGCGTATTTTTACATATAGTTAAATACCGTACTTTCAAATATTAAAAAAAGTATTTATAGACATATTGACAGAAACGTATTCAATGTTCGGTGTATTTTTTGCTCCATAGTGCGCTTTTTTGAAAATTTTTCTTGTACACTATGTAAAAAATGCTATGGTTAATCGTCCCTTAACCTTTAGTACAAGGAAATTATTGTTATGGACAACACTAAAATTCTTTGCGCCATTGATTTTTCCAATGTCTGCGAACAGATTGCAGCGTATGCCGCCCAACAGGCCAAATGTTCCGGCGCGGACGTGATTCTGCTGTATGCGGCGCCTTCGCTGATCCAGCAGTATGCGGAAGCGGAACTGCCCCACCAGTACTTTCAGAAAATCGAAGAGGCCCAAATCAACCGCGCCGAACAGGGCATGAAAGAGCTCATCGCCAAGTATTTTCCCGACGGCAAAGCTGTCGGTCTCGTTCGGCAGGGCTATGCCGCCGACATTATTCTAAAGGTCGCGCAGGAAGAAAAAGTCGGAATGATCATCGTAGGCACCAATGGGCACCGCGGCGTGCAGGCATTCATTCTCGGGTCCGTGGCGGACAAGGTTATCAAACTCTCGCCTGTTCCCGTGCTTTCCGTGCGGCCCTGCACCAAAACCATCAACTGAAACACGTTTATCTACCGTAGTACATCTGCCGCGGCGACAGGCGGCCACTACGGAGGCGCACGCTCCACGCTCTTGCGCAACCGGGGTCAGCCATCATTGGAGCGGATTCGCTGCGTTTTTTACAACGTCACAGAGGAAAGGCACGCTCGCTCGGGCATGTAACAGCGCAAATAAAGTACGCGTATGCCCTCGCGGCGGCCGCCTGCTCCCGCGTCGGCAGAGCATTTTCAAAGGGAAAATACTCTGAAACGCCGTTCAGGCACAATGGATGAATGGAGAGCTCCCCATTCCGAACTGCCGTACCGCAGTTACGTCCGTTGATTGTCGCGCTCGGCAGGTCTATCCCCCCAAAAGAACGGGCGACGGACACCATGCCCGCCGCTCGCTCTTTTTCAGTGATACCGTAAACGCGCTATGCGTTCGCGCTGATATGGAGAACCAGGCTGCCCGTCACATCACATGTGACCTCACGAGGTTCTCCCAGGCAGGGGCTTTCCGCAAAACCACGCGACGCCGCGCCACGGCGACGGCAGGGCGACAGGGAGAGCCACGAAATTTTTCCTCCGGCGATCATTATTTTTCAAAAAATAGTTTTATTTTTTCCAATAATTGCTAAGATAAAGGAAACTATCACTTAAAAAAGGAGATTCTTATGGACATAAAAGACATAACCACCGCGGCTGAGGAAAAATTCAACCAGGCGAAAGAAACCCTGAGCGAAACCGGCCAGGCGGCGGCGAAGCATCTGGGCGAGGCCGCCGACACCATAAAAGAGAAACTGAATGATGCCGACTCCGCCATCAAAGAAACCTTCAATGACGTTAAAGAGCGCATCAAAAACTACTAACGACCTCCCGGCGGGCGGATACGCCCGCCGGGGAGCAGTCGACGCAGCCGGGGGCAGCTCCCGGTAAAACGCCGTCCGCGAAAAGCTGAATTTTTTCAGCAGACAAGGCGCAAGGCAAACCTTGGGCGACACCGTATTGAACCAAGTCGGTGTCGGATCTGCAACGCCACAGGATGGAAAGAGACGGCTTTGCGGCAGGCGGGACTACCGGGGCTGCTCCCGGCCCGGCGGCTTCGACGACGTTTTCGAGGCGCCGGCACAGGGAAACGCCCTCCGGCATCCGTGTCGGAGGGCGTTTCAGAGACATTCGGCGTAGGGAAAACCATTATGCTTTCAGCGACTGCCGCACATAGGGCACGTACTGCGGGTCCGTGCCCTGGATATGATTGACAAGCCAGTCCTTAAGAAATTCCAACAGTTCCGTACTGACCATCGCCTCGCCGCGCTTGATTTTCCTTTCGTAGTCCTCGATCTTGGCGACGAAATTCTGATGCACCTTCTTGTGGCGTTCCACATCGGGATAGTCGGAATGCCCGAAATACTGTTCTTCCGTGCTGAAATGCGACACCGTGTAGTCTTTCAGGTTGCCCATGAGTTCCTGCAGCACGCCGCCCGTTTCCTTTTCCTGCATGGCTCGGTGCAGGGCGTTGATGTACGAGCACAGCATCTTGTGCTGCCCGTCGATCAACTCCAACCCCAAGTTCATTTTGTCCGTCCATTGGATAAGCTGCGTACGTGAGCCGGCGGCCTCCAGATCGCCTGTGGCCAATGCTCGTATGATGATATTCAGATCTTCAATATTACTGGAAATTTTGACCAACGCCGAGGTGAAGGTCAGCATATTTGTCGTCGTGGATTGAGCGACGTTGCGGATTTCCTCCAGGGCTTCATTGGTCTTGCGGCTGCTTTGGGACTGTTCGTGAGTGGCCGCGGCTATGCCCTCCAGTTACTGCGCCGTGTCCTCCATGCGCTGCACGATTTCCGCCATAAACGTCCCCGCCTGGGAAGCCCGCTCCGCGCCTTCCACCGTGTACCGTGCGGCCTCGTCCACGGCGGCGATATTGCGTTCCGTTTCCTGCTGAATGCTGCGCACGGCCTCTTCCACTTCCTTGGTGGCCGTCATGGTTTTTTCCGCAAGTTTGCGCACCTCGTCGGCCACCACGGCGAAACCACGCCCGGCCTCTCCGGCCCGCGCTGCCTCAATGGCCGCATTCAGGGCCAACAGGTTCGTCTGATCCGCCACCTCGTTGATGACGCCCATGACCGTGCCTATGTTGCCCGCCTTTTCTCCCAGAGCGGCCATGCCGTCCTTCAGGGCCAGGGTCGTATCCCTGACCGTTTCAATGGCCGTGACGGCGTCGCGCACTTCGCCCGCCCCGGTCTGGGCTTTTTCCCGCGAAGTCTGCGCGCCGTCGGACGCCACCGAGGCATTGCGGGCCGCATCCTGCACGCTGCGCACGATGCTGTCCATAGCCTCGCCCGTCTCATTGAGGCGGAAACGCTGTACCTCCACCCCGTTGTCCACGTCGGCCACCAACTGCGACAGTCTCCGAAGCTCACTCCCCAGACTGGACACCACATCACGGGCCTTGCAGGAAACTTTGCCCATATTGTCCAACAGTTCCTGCATTCCCTTTTCACGGCGGGAAACCTCTTCCAGAGCGGCCCGCACCTCCTCGACATGCCTGGCGTTCTGCTCGCGGGCTTTCCGTTCCTGCTCGGCCGAGGCCACACGCTCCTCGCTCAGGGCCATGATGCCTCTTTGCAGTTCACCCACTTCCGCGCTAAACTGCACTGCGGCCCGGGTTGCCTTCGGTTCCCGGCGGACAGTTTCCACATATGCCGCCAACAAACGCAACGGACGAACCACAAGACGGTGGCTCAGCCAGCCGCCGCCCACGGCCACCAGGACAATGACCGCCGCCAGCGTCCAGGATGCCGTCGTTGCCCCATTGATCACCGCGCCGAACAGACCCAACAGGGCCAACAATGCGTAAGATCCCAATAATACCATGCGAATGGACATAACATATGCCTCAATTGTTTATGTGCCCGGACAAATTCTTGCACAAACGAATTGGCGCATCTTACTGCATTATGCCTCGGGAGTACACTGCCGACGCGGCGCGCCGACGGCAAACGTCTCCCTCCGGACATTCTTGTATCAGAGGAGAATAGTTATGAAAATTTTGGATTGCCGGGGGCTGGCCTGTCCCCTGCCGGTCATCCGCTGCCGCACATTTCTGGAAGAAGAACGCCCCGACGCCTGCGAGGTGCTGGTGGACAACGACGCCGGTTCCATAAACGTCAGCCGTTTTCTGGAACAACGCGGTTTTGTCGCGCAGGTACGGCAGGAAAGTCCCACCCTGTGGCGGATATATGCCACGCGCGACGGCGCTCCCACCCTGCCCGCCGACACGCCTTCCCCCGCCGCGGCCCCTGCCCCGGAAGCCGCAACCAGAACCCTGGTCTTCATCACCACCCCCACTATCGGGCGCGGCGACGAAGTCCTGGGAACAAAACTCATGGGCACCTTTCTGAGCACCCTGCCGGAACTGGGAAACAGGCTCTGGCGCATCATACTGCTTAAC
>CASQEL010000190.1 GCA_949427775.1 uncultured Desulfovibrionaceae bacterium | reverse complement strand
CGGAGATCCGGTGGCGGCCACGGCGGGAAACTTTCTGCGCTGCCTGCCCTTTGCGGCGATCATGGTTCTCTGCCTGCACGCCCGCATGACCATCTCCCCGGCGGGCGTGGCCTGCGCGCTGGCCGCCGGAGCGCTGGCTTCGGCCCTGGGCTACATCATCTGGTATATGATTGTTCCCCGCTTCACCGTGACCACGGCCGCCGTCATACAGTTGAGCGTGCCGGTCATCACGGCCGCGGGCGGCGTATTCTTTGTGGGAGAAGCCATCACCCCGCGCCTGGTGCTGAGTTCCGCGGCCATTCTGGGAGGCATTTTTTTCGCCATGGCTTCCGTGCGACGGCACCGGCCCTGAGGCCATGCCCGCCGCATGCCGCAACGGGTAAAGACGCGGCAAAAGGCGCTCAAGGATTCCGGCGGGCGGTTGACGGCACAGGAGGTCCGCCGCTCACGAGGCCATCAGATAATCCCGCCCGGCGGCAAATCCCTCACGTTCCAGCCAACATGCCGCCTCCTCCGCCGCACCGTGCGCCGAGAGAAAAATCAGCACGAAACACTGCCCGGCCGGAGGCAGGGCGCTGCGCCCCACTACCGGGATGCCGTGCACCGTGTTTCCGATCTTGCGGGGATCGATGTCCACCCAGGCGCGGATGCGCACCCCCTGTTCCCGCAGCGGCAGCGCCCGCCGCCGGGCCACACGGCCGCCGCCCACCACCCAGACCTCGGGATGCCGCGGATTGGCGCGGGACAGATGCCGGGACAGCCAGAGACTCCGGACACGGGTAAACGCCGCCTCCGCATAGTTGTCGTGGGTGCGGGTCAGGCGTCCCGGCGGATCATTCCAGGTCAGCAAAACCTGCGGCAGCTTGTCCATAATCACGCCCGCGTCCAGCCAGCGCAGCCACAGCTCCCAGTCTTCGGGAAACGGGCCCTCGGCATACCCGCCGTACCGGGCGGGCAGATCCCGCCGAAACATGACCGAGGGATGCGGCAGCGGCGTTTCCCGAAAGCGTTGGAGCCGGATATCCTCCCGGCTCATGCAGGCGTTCATCCAGTCCACAATCCGGGCAAATCCCGCCGCCCGCTTCGGGTCGCCGCCAAAAGCCACCCGGCAGGACACAAGTCCTGTCTCCGGGTGCGCGTCCAGCCAGGCCGCCTGCCGGGCCAGACGTTCCGGATGGGCCGTGTCGTCGGCGTCCAGACGCGCCACATACCGCCCCCGCGCGACGGCCAGTCCGGCATTGAGCGCGGCGACGATACCGCCGTGCGGCAGGCGCAGGGGACGGATTCGCGCATCGCGGCGGGCGCGCTCCCGCAGCAGGGGCCACGTGCCGTCCGTGGAGCCGTCGTCCACGACGACCGCTTCCCAATCCGGCAGCGTCTGGGCGGCAAGGCTGTCCAGAGCGGCGGGCAGCGTGGCGACGCCGTTCCAGACGGGCAGAAGCACGCTGACCGGCGGCGTCAATGCCGGTGTTCCCACCATGACTTGTCCGGCCCGCCGTACCACCACAGACTGTGATCCGTTTCGCTGACCACGGCCGCCAGTTCACGAGCCGCCTCCGTGCGCAGACGCTTGAGCGCTCCCTCCAGCCAGGCGTCGGCGTACCTGTTGCCCAGATCGCTTTCCCGCTTCAGATTGAAGATGAGGTCCAGTTGGTCCGCGTCATGCGCCAGGCGCGCTTCCGGAGAAGCGTCCTCCTCCAACTCGTCCCACAGCGGCAGGATGTCGTTTTCCAGCCCCGTGCCCGCCGTGGCATGTTCCAGAGCCTGCCGGGGCCGGGTGGTGTTGTAGATGCGGTTGACGTAGTTGAAATCGCCGGTGCGCGCCTCGGCCAGATCATGGAACAGGCAGAGAAACGTGGTGCGCGCCACGTCCGCTCCGGTCATGCGGGCCAGCACATACCCGATGACCGAGGTGCGGTAGGAGTGCTCGGCCACATTCTCCCGACCGGAACCCAAAAACTGATAACCGCTGCGCGGCGTATGACGCAGCATGCCCACTTCGTTCAGAAAGTCCACAATACGCTGTTTCCGGTCGCGTGCGGCCAGATTTTTATGCGGATCGCACGATTCGTCCATGAAAAACTCCCGGTTATATCGAAGACGACACAATGCCGCCTACTCCAGCCCATATTTCTTCAGTTTGTTGTGCAGGGTGGCGCGGGTGATGCCCAAACGGCGCGCGGCCTCGCTTTTGTTGTCTTCGACCTCCCGCAGCGTTTCCGCGATGGCCCGGCGTTCCACCTCCTCCAGAGGCAGTCCGGCCAATGAGCCCGCGCCCTCGGCGGCGCTTTCGCCGACCGCGGCCAGGGGAGCGCGTTCATCCGTCAGGGCCAGCGGCAGTTCCCGCTCCGTGATCACATCCCCGGTGCTGAGGATCACGGCCCGTTCCACGGCGTTTTCCAGTTCACGCACATTGCCCGGCCAGGCGTAGCGCAACAGCACGTCCATGGCCTGAGCGGAAAAGCCTTTCAGCGCCTTGCGGTTGCGGGCCGCGAAACGTTCCATGAAGTGCGCCGCCAGCAGGGGAATGTCCTCGGCGCGGGCGCGCAGCGGCGGCACTTCCATGGTGATCACATTAAGCCGGAAATAGAGATCTTCCCGAAACCGGCGCTCCGCCACCTCCACCCGCAGATCGCGGTTGGTGGCGGCCAACACGCGCACGTCCACGGTAATGGGCGCGTCCGATCCCACGCGCTGCACCTCGCCCTCCTGGAGGGCGCGCAGCAGTTTGGCCTGGAGTTGCAGGGGCATTTCTCCGATTTCATCCAGGAACAGGGTACCCCCGTGGGCCTGACTGAAACGTCCCTCGCGGCGACGCTCAGCCCCGGTAAAGGAACCTTTTTCGTGCCCGAAAAGCTCCGATTCCAGCAGGTTTTCCGCCAGCGCGGCGCAGTTGACCGTCACCAGCGGTTTCTCCGCCCGGGCGCTGCCCGCGTGCAGAGCGCGGGCCACCAGCTCCTTGCCGGTGCCGGATTCGCCGGTGATCAGTACCGTGGCCTCCGTGGGAGCCACGGTGGCCAGAATCTGCAGCATATCCCGCATGGCCTTGCTGCGTCCCAGAATGCCGGGCCCCGCGGACGCATCGGTAAGCTGGCGGCGCAGTTCGCGATTTTCCACGCTCAACCGGGAATGTTCCAACGCGCGTTCCAGCGTATGCCGCAGCAGATCGAAATCCAGAGGTTTGATCAAATAGTCGTGGGCTCCCAGGCGCAGAGCTTCCACGGCCGTTTCCACGGAGGAATACGCCGTCATCAGGATCACCGGCAGGGCCGGATTGTATTCCAGAATACCGCGCAGGGCGCTGATGCCGTCCACACGCGCCATGCGCACGTCGGTCAGCACCGCGTCAAAGGTCCGCTCGCGCACGGCGGCGATGGCCTCGTCGCCGTCCTCGGCCTCATGCGCCTCATATCCCCAGGAACGGAGCATGGTGCGCAGCATGGTGCGGTGGGCAAGATCGTCGTCCACCACCAGAATGACCCCCTGTGAACTCATGAAACACCTCCGGCTGCTATGGGAAGAAGAAAGCGGAATACCGTGCCTCCCGCCCGCTCCGGCGTCCGGAGGCGGGACGAGACGCTCACCTCGCCGCCGTGGGCTTCGATGATTTTATGCACCGTGGGCAGCCCCAGACCCGTCCCGTGCCCTTTCGTGGTGAAGTACGGTTCGAAGATGTGGGCCAGCGCTTCCGGCGCGATGCCTGTTCCCGTATCCCGCACTTCAAGGCATAGCCGTTTACGGGAATATCTGGACACGGCGATGGTCAGGGCGCCCCCGTCCGGCATGGCGTCAATGGCATTGAGGCAGACGTTGAGCAGAGCCTGACCGAAGCGATCGGCGTCCACCAGCATATCGGGCAATTTGGCGGGCGCGTCCAGCTTCAGGGCGATACCTTGCCGCTCCGCGTCCTGCCGCAACAGACGCAGGGCATGCTCGGCCACCGTGCGGGCCGCGACAGGTTCGGGGTGCACATCCGTGGGACGGGAAAGGCCGATCAGATCCGTAATGACCCGATTCAGGCGATCCACTTCGTGCACCATGACTTCAGCGGCCTGACGATCCTCGCTGCCGTCGGGGAAGCGCTGTCCGAAATACGTGGCGTAGCCCTTGATGGAACTGAGCGGATTGCGGATTTCATGGGCCACCCCGGCGGCAAGCGTTCCCACGGCGGCGAGCTTTTCCTTGCGGCGCACTTCCTCTTCCAGAAGGCGCACCTGCCCTTCCGCCGCGTGCTGGCGGCGACGGGATTCTCTGGCCCGCTGGGCATAGTACAGCGCCAGCAGACACGCCATGCCCACCATCAGGATAACGCCCGCCAAAGTCAGCACATGGTAGCGATCCTGGGTGCGGGTCATCTCGAAGGGCGACACGTCCAGACCCAGAAATATCAGCGGCTGCGGCACGCCGGGCGGCGGGAGTCGGCTGTTCTCAAGCTTGACCGGCATAAAGGTGCGGTACACCACGAACGAACGGCGGCCCTCCATGTTGGCCACCACCCACTCCGCCTTGTGACCGGGACGCAGGGCCTGCATCTGGGCTTCATCCATCTCCCGGCCGTCCATCTGCAGAATTTCTCCCAGCCGATCCGGGGAACTGTGGGAAATGATGGTGCCGTCGGGCATGGTCACGGCGATGAACAAAATATCCGTGCTGGAAGACATTTCCTCCAGCAGCGACTGAAGGCGCACGCCCACCTGACTGCGCATCCCGGTCCGCAATCCGCTTTCAAAGGCCCGGATGAGCGACGTGCCC
>CASQEL010000189.1 GCA_949427775.1 uncultured Desulfovibrionaceae bacterium | reverse complement strand
CGGCACGGGCATGGTTTCCAAGGGCAAGATGAAGATCCACTTCGGCACCGGCAACGACAGTGCGGAAGACTACTATTACATCCAGATCGGCAACTCCACGGCCTCCGCCCTCGGCCTGGGCAACAACGCCGCGCGCAACGCCGACGGTTCGTTCAAGTCCGCCGGAGCGACCATCTCCACGCAGTCGGCCGCCCAGCATGCCTTGGACGCCATCAACGCCGCCATTATTTCCAAGGACAAGATCCGCGCCCACCTCGGCGCCATCCAGAACCGTCTGGAAAACACCATCAGCAACCTGAATATTCAGGCTGAAAATCTCCAGGCCGCGGAATCCCGCATTTCCGACGTGGACGTCGCCACGGAAATGACGGAGTTCGTCCGCAACCAGATTCTCACGCAAAGCGCGGTAGCCATGCTGTCGCAAGCGAACTCGCTGCCAAAGATGGCCATGCAGCTGATAGGCGGCTAGCCATCTTACTCATAGGCTGTGGCAGACCAAAGACGGGAGGTTCGGGGGGGATTGTCCCCCCCGGGCCGGGGTCTGATACCGCAGCGGATGTTTTTATTATGATGAAAAGACGCATGAGGCGTCGTCGCACTGCCTGCAAAAACGCCTCCGCATCTTTCTCCGTCGCCCGGCGGCGGCGTTATTCCGCGGGAGATCTGTTCTCCAACGCGCCACAGGCTTCCAACGCGCGGCGCGCGGCGTCCTGCTCGGCCCGTTTAAGGCTTGCGCCTCTGGTCGTGAAGGATTGGCCGTTGGGCAAATTCAGGCGCACGACGAATTCTTTGGCGTGTTCCGGACCGTGACTGTCCACAAGCACGTAGACGGGCCGGTTTTTATACATGCGTTGCGTCACTTCCTGTAATTGAGTTTTAAAATCCTTGTTGGGCGTGTACTCCAGTGTTTCCGGCCATCGATGACGAAAAATATGATCCACCGTTCGCCGGGCCGCGTCATAGCCGCCGTCCTCGAACACGGCCCCCAAAACAGCCTCCAGCGCATCACTGAGCAAGGTATCCCGGTGTCGTCCACCCTGGTTTTCCTCCCCCTTGCCCAGGTTCAGGCTGTGTTGCAGCCCCAGTTCATGGGCCAGTTCCGCCAGCGCCGTCGTGCTGACCAGACGTGAGCGCAACCGGGTAAGATCTCCCTCCCGCGCTTGGGGAAACAGGGAAAACAACTTCCACGACACGCACAACTCCAGCACGGCATCCCCCAAAAACTCCTGTCGCTCGTTGTGACTCGCACCGCCGCCGTTTTCGTTGGCCCAGGAGCTGTGCGTAATGGCCGTGCGCAACAGTTCCGGCCGATGAAACACGTAGCCGAAGGCCGCCTCGATAGTCTTTTCTTCCTTCATCAGAGCTCTTTTCCTCCGCAACCTGCCTGTTTTTTGTACGGCTCTCCCTGCTCACGCCGCATGTCCCGCGGAGATTCACCCCGACCTTGCAACGCGCGATCGCTCTCCGAATCGCGCGGGGAATGCCCTCCTCCCTCCCCCGGCGTCCGAAGACGTCAGCGTCCCGATCGTTCCCTGCGGGGCCGGGGCGTGCGCGGTGCGGTATGCCCTTGCATCGCATGGTTCGGACATGAGCCTTGACAGAGCGCGCGCCAGTGCATACCTATGCCACTAACCAACGAAACTCAAGGAGCATACCATCATGGCGTACGATATTCGGCTTGTGAAACTCGTTACCGGCGAACTTGTCATGGGCAAGTACGATGCTGAGAAAGACGCGCTGACCGACGTGGCGGCGTTGCAGACCGTGCCCACGCAGCAGGGCGTGCAGATGATGATGCTTCCTTACGGTTATCCGTTCGAGCCGGAATTCTGCGGCTCCATCGACGGCGTGCACTTCATGTACCGCTACAAGACCACCCCGGAAGAACTTCAGAACAAATATCTGGAGGCCTGCACCAATCTGACGCTGTCCGGCGGACTCGGCAAGCTCCAGTTCGGCGCGACCCCTCCCGGAGGGATGGGCGGCGTGTCCGGGAGCGGTTTGATAAAGTAGCTTTTCGGCACAAGTTGACGTATATATGGGGCGGCTGTCTCGGCCGCTCCCTTTTTTTTAGCATATTCGCCCGTTTTCCGTACCGGAAACGGGCATTCCAATGCCATAAGGATGACCCGCCCCCATGCAAGAACTTCTGCCCCTGCTGCCCAAACCCAGTCGCTATACCGGCATTGAAGAAGGCGCCGTGCACAAGCGTCCGGAGACGCTTGAACTGCGCTGCGCGCTGGCCTTCCCCGATACCTATGACGTCGGCATGTCCTATCTGGGACAGAAGATCCTCTACAGCGTGATGAACAGCTGTCCCGCCTGGTGGGCCGAGCGGGTCATGGCCCCCTGCCGCGAGGCCGGGGCCGTCCTGCGCCGCCACGGACGGCCGCTGACCACGCTGGAATCCGGCACGCCGCTGGCACAGATGCACTGCGTCGGCTTTTCCATCACCCACGAGCTGTGCTACACCAACGTACTGTACATGCTGGATCTGGCGGGCATTCCCCTGCGCAGCAGGGATCGGGGAGACAGCCTGCGCCGCTGGCCGGTGATCATGGCCGGCGGCGGGGCCGTTCTCAGCGCCGAACCCCTGGCCCCGTTCATGGATCTGATGATTCTGGGCGAGGGAGAGGAAAGCCTGCCGGAAACAGCCCGTCTGCTTGTCTCGGCCCGTGCCGACGGCTGGACGCGGCAACGGTTTCTGGAGGAGGCCCGGCACATTCCCGGCGTGTACGTCCCTTCCCTGTTCGCGGAGCAGGCCGACGGCTCTCTGCGGCCGTTACGGGCGGACTATCCCAAAGCCTCCCGACGCATCGTGCCCAATCTGGACGCGGCGGACTATCCCGTCTCCCAGGTGGTGCCCATCGGCGCGGTGCACAACCGCCTGTCCCTGGAAATCGCGCGCGGTTGCACGCGCGGCTGCCGCTTCTGCCATGCGGGCATGGTGTACCGCCCGGTGCGCGAGCGCTCCCTGGACAATCTTCAGGGCCTGTTGGACGGTTGCCTGACCCACACCGGCTTCGACGAAATTTCCTTTCTTTCCCTGAGCACCGGGGATTTTTCCGCGTTGAAGCATTTGTTCAATGCCACCATGGACCGCTGCGTGCAGGAACAGGTTTCCGTGTCCCTGCCGTCGCTGCGCGTAGGGTCCATCGACGACAGCATCATGGAACGCATGGCGGAAATCCGGCGCACGGGCGCGACCCTGGCTCCGGAGGCCGGGAGCCAGCGCCTGCGGGACGTCATTAACAAAGGCGTCACGGAAGAAGAACTGATTTTGCATGTGCAGAAGCTGCTGGAACACGGCTGGCGGCAGGTCAAACTGTATTTCATGCTGGGCCTGCCCACGGAAACGCGTGAAGACCTCGACGCCATCGTGGATCTGTGCTGCAAAGTCCGCGACGCGGCCGGGCGCGGCGGCCCGCGTCTCCAGGTCACGGCGGCCCTGTCGCCGTTCGTGCCCAAACCGTTCACCCCGTTCCAATGGGAACCGCAGGCCGGGCTGGAGGATATCCGGCAGAGCATCGACTACCTGCGCGCCGCCTTCAAGTCCCGGAAATGTCTTAAAATGCGCTGGCACGAACCCGCCATGAGCCATCTCGAAGGCATTCTCTCGCGCGGTGACCGCCGCCTGGCCGACGTGGTGGAGAGGGCCTATGCCAAGGGCGCGATTTTTTCCAGTTGGGTCGAAGGTTTTGACCTGACTCCCTGGCTTGAGGCCATGCGGGAGTGCGGGCTGGCTCCTGAAACCTACATCGGCGCGCGCACTCCCGGCGCTCCTCTGCCCTGGGATCATCTGGAAGCGGGCATCGATCCCCAATTTCTGCTGCGTGAGCGTCAGCGCGCGCTGGAGGCCAAAACCACGGCCGACTGCCGCTATCACGCCTGCCGCCACTGCGGCGCCTGCGACACCAAAGCCGGAGCTTCGCGTCTGCCCCGACTGACGCCGGAAACCGTCTACGCCAACCGCCTGAACAGAAAGGAGCGCGACCAGGAGGCCCATGTGCCCCGTCTGGACGATCAGGGACGGGTCATCTGCCCCACAGGCAAGGCCCAGCCCCCGCAGATCGCCCCGGAATTGACCGTCAAAGCCGCGCAGTTCCGTATTTGGCACACCAAGGAGGGGGGAGCGGCTTTTTTGAGCCAGTTGGAGCTTCAGGCCATTCTGGAACGCGCCATGCGCCGCGCCGGACTGCCTATGGCCTTTTCCAGAGGCTTTCATCCCCTGCCCCTGCTCTCCTTCGGCCGGGCGCTGCCCGTAGGGGTGTCCAGCAAGGCCGAATGGTTTGCCGTGACGCTGCGCCGACCTCTCTCCGCCGGAGAAGTGCAAGGTCGTCTGGCGCCCCATTTACCGACAGGCATGGAATTGACGTCCGTCACGCCGGTGCGGACGGCCGGACGCACCGTCCAGGCCGTGCGGGAAACATTTACCGTCGTCCATGCGGGCGAAGACGCCGCCCGTGCGCTCTTTCTGGAGCGCTGGCGGACATTTGCCGCTTCGCCGAGTCGCCTCTGGACGCGACAGACGAAAAAAGGCGAACGCACGACGGATCTGCGGCCGCTGATTCACGCCACGGACATCAGCCCTGAGGGGGTCGTGACCTTTACGGCGGACTGGAGCGATGCCTATCTTTCGCCCCTGTCCCTGGTGCTGGCCGTGGCCGGCGAGGATCAGTTGCCCTGGCTACGGCTTACCAAGACCGGTCAGGAATTTGCCTGACGCCGTACGACGATTTTCGAGGGCGCGGCCGCGCCC
>CASQEL010000188.1 GCA_949427775.1 uncultured Desulfovibrionaceae bacterium | reverse complement strand
CTTTTCCGCCAGCAGCCGGGCCATGGCGCTTTCGCTGCGATCGATGGAAAAAAGCGTCACCATGCTCACCACCACAGCGAGCACCAGCGCCGCTCCGCCCAGCAACCAGCCCACCGGGGCGGCCGGAAGCAACTGCGGCGGCGCGGACTGCGGCGGCATGCCGGGACCGGCCCCCCGCCGGGGCGGCGACTGGCGGGAGCACACCGGCGCGGAAGAGCCCGGCAGTCCGCCGCCGCGCTCTCCGGCGGCGGACTGTCCTGAACGCGACGCCTCGGAGGGCGCGGAGGAAACATCGGAAACATGTTCGGTCATGGTGTCACAATAGTAAACCAGAATGGGAAATCGTCCAGCAGGGAAAACAACCGTGCCGCCTTTTCGTCCCCCTCCTCCAAATCTACAATTCCCGCATATACCGATCCATGGCGTCAGCCACTTTTTTGGAGCAGTGCACCGCCTCCACCACGGTTTTCGCGCCGCGCACCACATCGCCGGAGGCAAAAATGCCGGGCCGGGTGGTGGCTCCGTCGGCGTCGGTCAGCACCAGTCCCCTGTCGTTGACCTCAATGCCTCCGGCGGTGGAAACGATCTTGTCCTTCGGTCCCTGGCCGATGGCGATGATTACCGAATCCGCGGCTTCCAGATGGTCGCTGTCCGGCGTTTCCGTGACGCTGCCGTCTTCTCCGTATTCCAGGTTGCGCAAGACCACGCCTTCGGGCCGGATTTCCACCGGCCTGACGCAGAAGCGGAAGCGCACGCCGTCGATTTTCGCATACTCGACCTCGCGCGGGCTGGCGGCCACGGACGCTTTGCGGGCGTATACGGTAACGTGACGCGCGCCGTTGCGCAGAATGGTACGGGCCGCGTCCATGGCGGCGTTGCCCGCGCCGATGACGGCCACGGTCTGCCCCGGATCGTACACGGACGGATTGCACAGATAGTCGATGGCGAAGTGGACGTTGCCCAGACTTTCGCCCGGAATATGCAGGGAGTTGGCCCGCCAGACGCCCGTGCCGATGAAGATGGACAAGTAGCCGTCCCGGAACAGATCATCGATGCGCAACGCGCCGCCGATGCTGGTGTTGGGACGAATATGCACGCCCAGCGAGAGCAATACCTGCTTGTAGCGATCCAGAATGGTTTTGGGCAGACGAAATTCCGGGATGCCGTAACGCAGCACGCCGCCGATCCTGTCCCTGGACTCGAAGATGGTGACTTCGTAACCGCGCAGAGCCAACACCAAAGCGATGGTGATGCCCGCGGGACCGGAACCGATGATGGCGGCGCGTTTGCCGTTTTTTTGCCTTTCCGGCGGCCGGTATCCGGCGAGAAAACGTTCGGAAATATAGTTTTCAATGCTGCTGATATGCACGGGGCTGCCTTTCCTGCCCAGAATGCAATGGCCTTCGCACTGTTTTTCATGATCGCAGACCAGGGAGCAGACCACGGAAAGCGGGTTGTCGGCGAACAGCATCTCCCCGGCCTCGTCGATGCGGCCGTTCAGAAAATACTCAATCATATCCGGGATACGGGTATTGATGGGGCAGCCGGTGCGGCACAGGGGTTTTTTGCAGTGCAGACAACGTTTGGCTTCATTCACGACATGCAGAGCCATGTATGTTCTCCCTGGAACTTGGTTTGCGTCAAGGTCGAACCCGTGGAAAGGTTGCGCCCGGACTATGACGAAAGACCGTTCCGCCGTTTCCGCGGAACGTCGGGCGGAGGTGGACGGCCTTTCATCCTGCTGCAAAGATTTCGATATTGCAACAGCCCGGCGGAGGGACTACACAGAGGGCGTCCCCAACGCGGGCGACGGTCGCGCCGCCGCCCCCTCTCCGCAACCGTGCGGAAAACGCGCTCCGCATCGCGCATGGCCGGGGGGTGCACGGTCCCCATCGCGGGACGGAGCGATCCCTATGACGCCATACCCGCGATCGACGCCCGTATACAGGAGAACCTCATGCACCATCCGTTCCGGGCCCTGACGCCGATCATTCTGGCCTCAGGCTCGCCTCGTCGTCGGCAATTTCTGGAAGAACTGGGATTGGCGTTCGAGCTTGTCCGGCCTCAGGGGATCGAACCTCGCCCCGTCGCCGGAGAAGCCCCGGAGAAGTACGCGCGGCGCGCCGCCGCGGCCAAGGCGCACGCCGTGCCGCGCCGCCCGGAGAGTCTGCTGCTGGCGGCGGACACCATCGTCGCGCTGGACGGCGATATTCTGGGCAAGCCCCGCGACACGGCCGACGCGCTGGCCATGTTGCGTCGTCTGGCCGGGCGCGCCCACACCGTGACCAGCGCCGTCTGCTGCCTGCTGCCCGACGGCGAGGAGGTCCGCTTTCACGATACCACAACCGTCACCTTTCATCCCTGGCCGGAGGAGGCGCTGGCGGCCTACGCGCGCACGGGCGAACCTCTGGACAAGGCCGGAGCCTACGCGATTCAGGGATTGGGGGCCTTTCTGACGGCCCGGATCGAAGGTTCCTGGAGCACTGTGGTGGGCCTGCCCGTCACGCCGCTGGCGGCGCTGCTCCTGGAACGCGGGATCATCGCCCCGGCGCTTTCCGGCGTGGTTCCGGACTGACGCCACACTACCTGTACAAATGGCAGCGCACGCGCCGTCCTTCCGCAAGCTCGCTCCAGGGCGGGGCTTCGCGACGACAGATATCCATGGCGCGCGGGCAACGGGGATGAAAGGCGCAACCGGAGGGCGGCTGCAACGGACTGGGCAATTCGCCGGACAGCACGGGCGGCGGAACGCGCTTTCCGGGCTCGCGGACGGGCATCGAGGCCAGCAGCGCCTGTGTGTACGGATGCGCGGGCGTCTCGAACAGCGCTTCGCGCGGAGACTCTTCCACCAGCCTGCCCAGATACATCACCAGAATGCGCGGGCACATGAACCCCACCACGGCCAGATCGTGGGAAATAAAGAGATAGGCCGGACCGAAGCGTTCCTGCACGTCGCGAAGGAGGTTAAGCACCTGAGCCTGTACCGAAGCGTCCAGCGCGGATACCGGCTCATCGCAGACAACGACGTCCGGTCGGGTGATCAGCGCGCGGGCCACGGCGATGCGCTGGCGCTGTCCGCCGGAAAACTCATGCGGAAAACGGCGCCCGTGTTCGGGACTCAGGCCCACCAGCCGCAACATTTCCGCCACCGCCTCCCGGCGCTGCGGGCCGGACACGCCCCGCGCCGCCAACGGCTCTCCCACGGAAACCCCCACGGGCAGACGGGGATTCAGCGAAGAAAACGGATCCTGAAAGACCATCTGGAGACGGCCGGGCACGACGTCCGCGCGATTCCGGCGGCCATGCGCCGTATGCAGCGGCGTTCCGCGCAACCGGACTTCCCCGGCGGACGGCGACAACAGGCCCACAGCCATGCGCCCCAGAGTGGATTTGCCGCAGCCGGACTCGCCCACCAGACCCAGCGATTCTCCGGCGAACAGGGAGAGACTCGCATCATCCACGGCACGCAACAGCGCCTGTCCTTCCAGCAGACCCCGCCGCACGGCAAACGTGCGCGTAACGTGCTTCAGTTCCAGAATCGGCGCGTTCATTTCGTCTCCGGCTCTCCCGTCACGCCCGCCTGGGCAAATGTCGCCATGTCGTTGAACACGGCCGCCGCGGAGCGCAACAGGTGCAGGGCCAGGGCCGCGCCCGTGCCTTCGCCCAGCCGCAAGCCCAGATCCAGCAGCGGCCGCTCCGCGTCCAGAGCCCGAAGCGCCGCCGCGTATCCCGGCTCGGCCGAAGCATGGGACAGGAAGCAATATCCCTGAACCGCGGGGCACAACGCCCGCGCCGCCGCAAAAGCCGCCGTGGAAATAAAGCCGTCCACCAGCACGGGCAGACGACGCCGGGCCGCGCCCAGCATGATCCCGGTCATGACGGCGATCTCGAAACCGCCCAGCGCGGCCAAAATTCCCAACGGATCGCCGCGTTCCAGCGCGGCGGCGTTGGCCGCGCAGGCCCGGCGCACCACCCGCGCCTTGCGGCGTATCATTTCCGGGCTCGCGCCCGTGCCGGGTCCGGCCACGTTTTCGGGCTCCAGGTGCAGCAGAGCGCAATACAGCGCCGTGGCCGACGTCGTGTTGGCAATGCCCATTTCCCCCACGCCCACGCAGGCATACCCCTGTTCCGCCGCGGCGTCGGCCAGGTCCGCGCCGCGCTCCAGCGCCGCGCGGCACATGTCCCCGGACATGGCCGGTCCCCGTGTGAAGTTGGCGGTTCCGTCGCCGCAACGGACGTCCAGCAGCAACGGATGCGGCGCAAACGCCCCGCCGACGCACCCCGCGTCCACCACCCGGAGATCCATGCCGACCGCCCGACACAGCGCATTCACGGCCGCGCCGCCTTTCAGGAAGTTCGCCACCATCTGGCGGGTCACTTTCTGGGGAAAGGGGGAAACCCCCTCGGCGGCCACACCATGATCGCCCGCCACGGTGAACATGATCGCGGGGTCCACGCGCAACGGCGCGCGCCCCTGCCCGATGCAGTACAGACGCGCCGCCGCGTCTTCCAGCCGCCCCAGACTCCCCGGAGGTTTGGTCAGATTATCCAGACGGGCTTGGGCGCGGGCTGTCAGGCCGCTGTCTACAGGGGATAGGGCGTCGCACAGGACAAAAGGCTCGGACACGAAGACCTCCGGCGTGGTTGCGGTTTTTTCCGGCCCGGCGTTGCCGCCGGGGTTTCTCGTCAGCATATGAATGCATAGCGACTCCGCCGCCGCATGGCAAGCCGTTAGAGCCTACGCCATGATTTTCTTGGCATTATGCCAATGTATGGGTTCGAGGCCAACATG
>CASQEL010000187.1 GCA_949427775.1 uncultured Desulfovibrionaceae bacterium | reverse complement strand
CTCCACATTTCCGGAAATAACGCAATATCAGCCCCTACCTCTTTCGCCTTTTTGCAGTATCGGATTCCCTTTTCAAGATTTTCATTCAGGGAGTCTCCCGGAAGGATTTGCAACAGGGCTATTTTTATATTTTTCATGGCCTATCTGCCTTGGAACGCTGCCCGCTGCCCCGCTGCATGGGTGCACCAAGGCGGCCCGGCGTGTTAAGACATCAAACGTATTCCGGTTTGGGAACATTTCCTTTCTCGACACTGAAATGGGCGGGACTGTCGACAGCGGCGCATTCGTGCGTCGGCCCTCTTGATCGTTGATTGCTCCGACCGACTCTGCTGTCTCGCCGACAAACAGAAATAGTTTATCATCTCTCTCTGATTGCTTTCCATTCGTCTTCCAAAATCGACATGACTATGATATCAGCATAGCTCTCGCCGTCCCTGACGGCGTCCCTCAACACGCCCTCCCTTTTAAATCCGGCCTTCAAATACGCTTTTTCGGCTCTCGGATTGAACGAGTACACCTCCAGCTCCAAACGATGCAGATGCAATACTTCAAAGGCAAAGTCACGGGCGACTTTTGTCGCCCATGTGCCGATTCCTTTTCCCCTTTCTGTTTCGCGATACAGGGCGATTCTAAAGTGTGCGCACCGCAAGTTCCAATCGATTTCGCTGATCACGCTTTCGCCGAGTATTTTTCCATCAGGCGCTATAATCAAAAAAAAATATCTGCCGTCTTCCTTAAGCGATTTCAGGAAAAATGACGTCACTTCCTCCTTCGTAAATTCTTCCCTGCAGCCTGTCAGGCGTGCTGCTTCCTTATCCAACGGGCAGTAATTCTGTTCATAATACTCCGCCACATCTTCCGCTTTTGCCAATCGTATTACAAAACCATCTTTTTCCGCCGTGATATTTGCCTTCATATTTCAATTTTCTCATGTGCAACAACGCCATGACGATCTTCGGCCGGTTGTGCGCAACGGCGGATCGGAGGGACGCATATGGACCCTGCGCCGGTGTAATAAGGAGAACGCCTCCGCTCTTTCGGCAAGGCGTCGGGATTATCCAGGGACACGCTGGTAGGCAGGGCGGGCGTGGCCATACGATGTCCGCCCGGTCTGGAGCGGACAAGATCGCTCCCACACAGGCGGACGCGCCGCTATATCTCGCGGTACGGAGCCTGCCCCTGCTCGTAGTAGTCGTTGCCGTCGCAGTCGATGACCACAATAGCCGGGAAGTCCTCCACTTCCAGGGCGGCCACGGCCTCCGGCCCCAAACCCTCATAGGCCAGCACCGTGTATTTTTTGATGGTCCGGGCGATGAGCGCTCCAGCCCCGCCCACGGCCGCCATATAGGGCACGCCGTGTCGCTTCATGGCTTCCACCACTTCGGGGTTGCGGTAGCCCTTGCCGATCATGCCCCTGATGCCCTGCCCGATCAATCGGGGGGTGTAGGCGTCCATGCGCCCGGAGGTGGTAGGTCCGGCCGCGCCGATGACCTGGCCGGGTTTGGCCGGAGACGGCCCCACGTAGTACACCACGGCCCGACGCAGATCCACGGGCAGCGGTTCGCCCCGATCCAGCGTTTCCACCAGGCGTTTGTGGGCCGCGTCACGCGCGGCGATGATCACCCCGGAAATCAGCACCCGGTCGCCCGCCCGCAGCGAACGAGCCGTGGCGTCGTCGAAAGGAGCCCTTATGCGTTTGCTTTCTCCGGACATGGCGCCCCCCTAGAGGACGATTTCCGCATGCCTGGCGGCATGGCAGTTGATGTTCACGGCCACGGGCAGCGAGGCGATATGTGTGGGATACCACTCCACATGCACGCGCAGCGCCGTAGTTCGACCGCCCAGGCCCTGCGGTCCCACGCCGGTCTTGTTGATCATGGTCAGCAGTTCTTCCTCGAAGGCCGCGTAGCGCGGGTCCGGGTTCCGGCTGTCCAGATCGCGCGCCGCGGCGCGTTTGGCGCAGATGGCGGCCATTTCCATACTGCCGCCCAGACCTACGCCCACCACCAGGGGGGGACAGGAATTGGGACCGGCGGCTTTCACCGCGTCCAGCACCACCTTGCGCACGCCCTCAATGCCGTCGGCGGGCGTCAGCATTTTGAGCACGCTCTTGTTTTCCGACCCCGCGCCCTTGGGAGCCAGCCGCAGGCGCAGGGCATCGCCGGGCACTATGCGCACATGAATAACGGCCGGGGTGTTGTCGCCGGTGTTCTTCCGCTCAAACAACGGCTCGGACACTATGGACTTGCGCAGATAGCCGTCCACGTACCCGCGCCGCACGCCCGCGTTGACGGCCTCTTCCAGATCGCCGCCCACGATGTGGACCTCCTGTCCCAGATCCGCAAAGACCACAGTCAGCCCCGTGTCCTGACACAGAGGCATGTTCTCCGTGTCCGCGATATCCGCATTGGCGATCAACTGCCGCAGAATGTTCCGCCCCACCGGCGAGGGTTCCGTCGTTTCTGAGGATCTGAAGCTCTCGTACACGTCCCGCGGCAGTTTGCAGCAGGCCCGCACCGCCAGATCCGCCACAGCCCGAGTAATGGCTGTCGCCTGAATATCCCGCATGGGCGCCTCCTTGTATATTGCAGCGCCGGACATCGTGCTGACGGGGAACACGCCCCCGCCTCCGGCGAATCTTCCGCGCAAGGCCCGTCGCCCCGCCGCGCCCCTGCGGCGAAGGACGGCATCTCTCCCGCTTCACCCCAACGTATCCCATAACAGATGCCGTGTCATGTCCGAAATATTCGCGACGCCGCCCGTCTCCCTGTTCGGGATTTGGCAAATCCCCGGTTCTGCCGTATACAGCAGCAATGTTTTTCAGATGTACGCCCGCGCGGGGCCGGAGTGCCGCGGCTGCCACGGCGGCGCGCCCACCCGCGGACGAAACAGCCCTATGGGAGCACAACCATGTCCGACGCACGCAACCTCCGACGCAAGGCTTTGAAGGCTGCCCGCCTTCCCTCCCGATGGACCTGCCTCTTCCTCTGCGCCCTGGTTTTGTTCGCGCTGCTGCACGGCAACGGCGCGGCCGCCCCGGCGGAGGATACCGCACAGCCTGTTCCTGAAACCTCCGACGCCGCCAAAGATGCCGACACGTCCGGCGACGCCGCTCTATCCGACGCCGAAACGCGCGACGACGAGGACGCCGGACGGATGGAGCCTCCGGCTGTTTCCCCGGTCGAAACGCCGGGCCCCCCGCTCCCGGCAGCCGCGCCGACCGAAACTGACGCCGAAACCGCGCAACACGCCGCCGAAGCCGAAAAGACCACGGAAGTCTTCGACGATCAGAGCACATTGCACGCCGCGCGCGACGCCATCAACGCCTGCTGGAAGGCGGGCGCGGGGCTGTACCTGTACGGTCAGAACTTCGACCGCTGCGGCCATGCCCTGGAAGCGCCACTGACGGCCTGGCTGGAAGCCCGTCCGCGCCTGACCGCAGGCAAAAGTATGCCGGGCGCGCGTCTGCTGATGCGAACATCGAGCCGGCCGCCCAACTTCACACGAGTTCCCGCCCCGCTGTATCTATTGCTGGAAAACGCCGAGGCCCTGCCCGAAGTCCTGCGCGCCCCCCTGAACGAGGCGCGCCGGGTGCTGGCGGACACGCCGCTGGAAGGCATGGCCGACGGTCCGCTGCTGCTGCGCCTGCATCCGCAAAAATCCACCACCGGCCCGTTGCTGCGCTGGTATTTGTCCGAAGGCGCGGCGCAAGGCCGGAGTCTGATTCTGGGATCGCGCCAGGAAGTAGACGCTCTGATCCGCCGCGTGGCCTCCTGGCACCTGATGCTCTGGGAACGCGGAGAAGGCGCGCCCGCGGCCCTGTTGGCCCGTCCGACCAATCCCGGCCTGCTCCAGGCCCTGCTGCCCCTGCTTCGGGGGAAAGCCGCGGCCCTGTTCGCCGGACCGGGCGACGGTCTGTGGTTCCGCACTCCCACGCCGCGCGGCGCGCAATGGTACGATATCCGGGCCGAACGCGCCCTCCCGGTTCTGGAGACGCCCGACGCGACTCTGACGCTGCCGCGGGATCAGGTACGGAGCATCCTGACCGCCTTCAACGCCGACTATGAACTCCGGACAGCCGAGGCTCTCCGGCGCGCCACGCCCGACCGACGGATTTCTCCGGAAAAAACCCTAGAATTCGTGCGCCGAGCCACCCGGCACATCAACGCCCTGCCCGACGTGCCCGGCGCCCTGAACTGGGGGCAAAGCGCCCGACAGGCCGTACTGGAACTGCTCTGGCAAGCCTACGGAACCCCGCGCGAAAACGCCGTGGCCCACGCCCTGCTGACGCCGGACGACACACCCCTGGAGGCCCGGCTGGAAGCGGCCCGCGCCCTGCTGCACTGATTGCGGAGCTCTCCCCCGGCCGCGACACGACCCGCCCCGGCAAAAGACAGCATTGTCTCCGAGCGGCATGCCCTTCCGCGACGCGCCGCGTTTTTTACAACGCACAACCACCGCGCGGCCGACGGCAAAACGGCGGCTCCGGCTTCACCCCTTGCAACACCGACGGCCGCGAAAGCGGCATCATGCCGGGCGACAACGCGCAAAGCGGCTGAAGCCGGGCATGTTTCCGGGCCGGTTTCCGTCTTGCCGCGCCGCCGGGGAATACAGCGGCGTGGCGGCAGGCAACTTCATACGGGCGAGGTCTGAATTACAGTGTACCAAGCCGCCATGAGAGAGTATGAAGCGGCGGTACAGCCGCCGTGAATAGGCCGAAAACCGCATTTTTCGGCAAATGATCTTGACGTAATATACGAAGTATTTTGTGTTATGCGATACTAGTACACAGAAACATCTAAAGTTTCTGTGTACTAGCCGCCATGCGAGAGCA
>CASQEL010000186.1 GCA_949427775.1 uncultured Desulfovibrionaceae bacterium | reverse complement strand
CATTCCCCTGCCGAGGGGTTTGGGGGCGAGCAGCCCCCAAGAGCGCATTTCAACCGTGAACTGCTCTAATAATTGCATAATACATTTCTGACAACTCCTCAAAAAAGTGAATGCCTCCGCCGCGCCGCCTCCTTGACACGGATGACGAAGCAAGCTATGTCAAGACAAATTCCGAATATTGCTGCAAATGAGGACACCATGGCTACCCGGCATACCTGATACAGCCCACTGAAGGCACGGAGTGCACTTCTCGGCGCGACATCGGCTGTATGGGGCGGTGATCCTTATTGTGTATCCTCTCTCTGACAGCCCCTTTCCTTCGTACATATGCGCACTCCTGTTCCCGTTGCGTGGAGCGAACCTCGGCGGCATGCCGCGCCGTGGTCTTTTTTCCATAATTCCCAACATCATTACAGGAGTAGCACATGAAACGATTGCTCGGCTTCGCCCTCGCCCTGATCCTCGTCGCCGGAACGGCGTCGGCGGCCCCGCTGGACGCCTTTAAAGGACAGAAAGGCACGTTGGACATCGCCGGAGGCACGGCGCACATCCCGGTGATGAAGGCCGCCGCCAAAAGCATCATGAACGCCAACCCGGACATCCGCATCACCGTTGCGGGCGGCGGTTCCGGCGTGGGCGTGCAGAAGGTGGGCGAAGGCCTGGTGCAGATCGGCAACACCGGCCGCCCCCTCAAGGACGGCGAAATCAGCAAGTACGGCCTGAAGAGTTTTCCCTTCGCCATCGACGGCGTGGCTGTAGTGGTCAATCCCGCCAACACGGTGCGGGCCATGACCAGGGCGCAGCTCCTGGACGTCTTCGCCGGACGCGTCACCAACTGGAAGCAACTGGGCGGCGCGGACGCCCCCATAACGCTGTACGTGCGCGAAGACGGCAGCGGCACCCGCGAAGTCTTCGAAGGCAAAGCCCTGAACAAAGGCACGGCAGCCGCCAAGGCCAACGTGGTCAACTCCAACGGCGCCATGAAAACCGCGATCATGCAGGATAAAAACGCCATCGGCTATGTGGGCATCGGACATCTGGACAAGAGCGTCACAGGCATCGTGCTGGACGGCATGACGCCCACCCAGGCCAACGCCGCCGACGGCAGCTACACCGTCACACGCCTGTTGTACATGAACACCAAGGGGGAACCGACCGGCCTGCTCAAGGCGTTCATTGAGTATATCTACAGCCCCGAAGGCACGAGCTTCATTCAGAAGGCCGGGTACATCCCCACCGGCAAGAAATAGCGCCGCACCGGCGCGACGGGGCGGCCCGCGGCGGCCGCCCCATTTCCTCTTTTTTCGTGAGGCATGCCCCATGCAGACCGCGGATTCCGCCACGTCATCCGCGCCGACGTTCCCGCAGGACCGGGAAGGCCCCGGCGTGCTGCTCCGCATCGCCGTGTTCACGGCCCTGACGGGCATCGTTCTGCTGTTCGCCATGATCGCGGCCTTTGCCCTGCCGGTCATCAGCGACGGCAGCCCGGCCGGCCCCTTTTCCTGGACATGGCTGCCTTCGTCCGGCAATTTCGGCATTCTGCCCATGCTCTGCGGTTCGCTGCTGCTCAGCCTCACGGCCCTGCTGCTGGCCTGGCCGCTGGCGCTGGGCATGTGCTGCCGCCTGTACCTCGGCGAAGGACGGGCCGGGCAACGCCGCCTGACCGTCCTGTTGCGCGCGCTGGTGCACGGCATGACGGCCATTCCCACCGTGGTCTACGGCTTTGCCGCGTTGTTCCTGCTTACGCCGCTGGTGCGCGAAGGTCTGGGCCAGGGCACGGGATTATGCTGGCTGTCGGCGACGCTGGTGTTGAGCCTGCTTATTCTGCCCACCATGGTGCTGGTTATGGACGCCGGGTTGCGCCCGCGCCTCGAACGCCTGCACCTGGGCGCCGCCGCTCTGGGGCTGACGCGCCTCCAGACGCTGGCCTTTCTGGCGCTGCCCGCCGCCCGGCACAGCCTGATCTCCGCGGCGGTATTAGGTTTCGGCCGGGCCGCGGGCGACACCCTGGTGTCGCTTATGCTGGCGGGCAACGCCCCGCAACTGCCCGCCTCTCTCTATGAAAGCCTGCGCACGCTGACCGCGCACATGGCCCTGGTGACCGCCAATGAAGTAGGAGGCGCGGCCTATAATTCGCTGTTCGCCGCCGGAGCGTTGCTCCTGGCCGTCAACGCCTGCATCAGCCTGGCGGCGCGGCGTTTGTCCCGTACCGCGCCCGACGCCCGCGCGTCCGAGTCCGCACAGGGTCTTGCGGACGCTTCGGGGCGGGGGGGCCACGGCCTGACAGCCTCCGCATGCCGTATTCTCCCGGCCGGTATCCTGGCAGGAATATTGCGTCCGCTCAGCCTGCTCGCCCCCCTGCTGACGGTCATCGGCGTGGGAGCCCTGCTGATCTTTCTCTGCCTGCGCGGACTGCCCGCGCTGGACATCGCGCTGTTTTTCGGGGACACGCCTCCCTGGCAGGCTCTATTGGGATTACGACCGGTATGGGACGGCATCTGGCCCGCCTGCGCGGGCACATGCAGCCTGGTAGCCCTGACCATGGCGCTGGCCCTGATCCCCGGCGTGGGATGCGGCCTGTTTCTGGCCGAGTACGCCGGTCCGCGCCGACGCCGCTGGATCGGCTGCGCCGCCGACATGCTGGCGGGCACGCCTTCCATCGTCATGGGATTGTTCGGTTTCACGCTGATTCTTTTTCTGCGCCGTACGCTGTGGCCGGACGCCAACACCTGCCTGCTGCTGGCCGCCGCCTGTCTGGCGCTGCTGGTGTTGCCTGTACTCATCGTCACCACCCGCGAGGCTCTGGAAGCGCTGCCGCCCCAACTGCGCCTCACGGCGGCCGCCCTGGGGCTCACCCCGGCGCAACGGCTGCGACGTATCCTGTTGCCCGCCGCGGGCAGGGGCATACTGGGCGGCGTCATGCTGGCCCTGGGCCGCGCCGCCGAAGACACGGCCGTCATCATGCTTACCGGAGTCGTGGCCAATGCCGGGCTCCCGGCCGGGTTGCGCGGCAAGTTCGAGGCCCTGCCGTTTTTCATCTATTATACCGCGGCCCAATACCAGACGCCGGAAGAACTGACGCGCGGCTTCGGCGCGGCCCTGTTGCTTCTGATGTTGTCCGCCGCGTCGCTGCTGGCGGCCCGCCGTATAGCCCCGCGCCTGACGCGGTAAAGGATGCTGTTATGCTCCCCCCTCCCTCCCGCCCCGTCGCCCCGGAAACCGTGGCGGCCCGCATCCGGCGCTGCAGCGTGCGCTTTGGTTCACACCTCGCTGTCGATACGGTAACCATGGATATCCCCTCCACCGGAATTACGGTTCTGATCGGCCGTTCCGGATCGGGCAAGACCACGTTCCTGCGCGCGCTCAACCGCCTGAACGAAGAGGCGTCCCCCGGTTGCGTCACCTGCGGTGAAGTGTGGCTGGATCTGGGACGCGGCCCGGAAAACATCTATGGCCCGACGGCTCCTCCGCTCCCCCTCCTTCGCCGTTATGCGGGCATGGTGTTCCAGACGCCGGACGTGCTCCCCGTAAGCGTGTTCCGCAACGTGGCCCTGCCCCTGGAGCTGGCGGCGCGTTGCCCCGCGCGGGAAACGCCCGACAGGGCGCGGGCCGCGCTCGCCGATGTCGGCCTGTGGGAAGAGGTGCGCGACCGTCTGGACATGCCCGCCGCCCGCCTTTCCGGAGGCCAGCAGCAACGCCTGTGCCTGGCCCGCGCCCTGGCCCTGGAACCGCGTCTGCTGTTGCTGGACGAACCCACGGCCTCGCTGGACGTGCACGCCACGCGGGAAGTGGAAACCTTGCTGCTTCGCCTGGCCGAACGCTATCCGCTGGTGCTGGTGTCGCACGGACTGGGACAGGCGCGGCGTCTGGCCCACACCCTGCACGTGTTTGAAAACGGTCGCCTGCGGCACAGCCTGAACGCGGCCGCCTGCCGCTCGGACGGCCAACTGGCGGAGCTGATGGAAAGCCTGGGGTGAAACCTGATCGTGCAACACGAACGGCATCGGAGCCCGCCCCCCTGAGATTTCCATAATTGGAATTGCCGTTCCCCCTTGACGCAGGTTGCGCGGCCTCGTAATATGCTTCAAAATACATAATACTTCATGACGTCATCCCGCACATCGGAGCCGTGGAGCGGCTGCGGAAGTCCTGTTTCCGCACGGTTTCGAGCTTGTAACGTCCCACCCCGCCAAGGAGGAAACAGGGTGCGTATTTCTCTGGAAGCCATTCCGGTTCAGGAGGCTGTGGGGAGCGTTCTGGCGCACGACCTCACGCGGATCGTTCCCGGCGAAGACAAGGGGCCGATCTTCAAAAAAGGCCATGTGGTGCGCACGGCCGACATTTCCACCCTGCTGGACATCGGCAAGGAACATATTTACGTCTACCGCCCCATGCCCGGCATCCTGCACGAAAACGACGCCGCCCGGCGCATTGCGGTCGCCGTGTCCGGAGAACATCTGCGCCTCACCGATCCGGCGGAAGGACGCATCAACCTCCACGCCGATTGCCGAGGCGTGTTTGATGTGGATGTGGAACGCCTGACCGCCGTCAACGCGCTGTCCGACATCGCGCTGGCGACATTGCATACCATGCAGGAGGTGGCCCCCGGCCAACCTGTGGCCGGGACCCGCATCATTCCCCTCCTCATTGAGGAGGAACGCATTCGCCGGGTGGAACAGCTCTGCGCCGACGGCCCCATCCTGCAGGTTCACCCTCTGCGTCCGGCACGCGTGGGCATCGTCACCACGGGCAGCGAAATCTACCATCACCGCATCGAAGACAAGTTCGGCCCGGTACTGCGCGACAAATTCTCCCGGCTGGGCTGCTCCGTTCTCGGCCAGCGCTTCACCTCCGACGACGTGCCCCTGA
>CASQEL010000185.1 GCA_949427775.1 uncultured Desulfovibrionaceae bacterium | reverse complement strand
CAATTCCTTCGCCGGCCCGGTGGCCAGTTTCCTGGGCTGTTCTCCCTATCAGTTCGCCGTGCGTTCTTCCAACATAGGTTTCGCCGGTCCCGGAGTGATCAAGGAAACCACCGGCATGGATATCCCGCCCAAGTACCATCGTTCCTATCGCGCCCTGTCGCGCGGGCATATCCAGGGCATCTGGGATCGGCGGCATATCCGCGCCAATCTCAAACAGGCGTTGTTGACCATCGGCGGAAGAAACCTTTACTACAGGTAGAGCATGGCAAGGTTTCCGTCGCGCGGCCTCCCGCGACCGGAGGCCGTTTCACCGTCTCCGCGGCCGCGCGCCGCGCATACTCTGACATTGTTCCAGGAAAAAGAATCATGTTCGACGTCACCGCGCTGCTGGATGAAGTAAAGGCCTCTCCGTACGAGGAGATTCACATCGTCGCCCCGCATACGGGCCGGGTCACCTTTGCCGGGATCAAGGAAGGGGACCGTATCCACGGTCCCCAGGGAAGCTGGAAGGAAAAACCGGGTTCCCTGTTGGTGACCATCGATCGGGAGCGCAATCCCAAACCCATCAATGCGCCTCAGAATGGTGAAGTCTGCCGCGTGTTCCGCGAACTGGAAGGGACGTTTGTGGAGGCGGGGACGCCGCTGGTCACGTTGCGCCACTTTCTGACGCGGGAAGAGGTGCAACGCATCATTCTCAAACGGGCGCTGTTCCCCTTTCCCGCGCCCGAACGGGCCAAATACTATTTTACGCCCGAGGTGGACAAGAAAGTCCGCGCCTCGGGTTCCCGTGCCGTCACCGTGCATGAAGGTATGGAACTGTTCATCATGTCCCGCATGAAACGGGAGGTCGCGCTGCACTACTCCGGTCCCGCCGGCGTTATTTACGCCGTCTACTTCGATCATACGGAGAACGTCGACGCGGGACAACCGCTCATCGGCGTTTGCCCGCCGGATCAGCTGGCGGCAATCGAGGATGTGGTGCTGCGCGTCCAGACGGACTGGGTGGAAAAGGAGTGAGTATGGGAAAAGTTCTGCAGATTCGGGTATCCGCCTGGACGTGGAATGAAGATCTGGTGTCTGAAGCCTGGCCGCGCCTGAGTGAACTGGCCTTCAGCGTGCCGCTCAAGCATGAGAAGCACGGCGTGCTGGAGATGGTGCAGTCGCTGGGCGACGGGCTGCAGTTCATGAAATGGCCGGAGGAGCGCCGCAAGGCGCTGACGTCCGGCATTGAAAAGTGTGTGGACATCAAGCGTCGTCTTGAAGGCGCTCTGGCCAACTGGAATCCTCGGGAGGCCAACAGCCTGAGCGAGGAGCTGGAGCGTGAACTGGACGGGTTGGAACGAGCCTACCGTTAACTGCATGAGGGATTTTTATGCTGAATAAAGTGATGATTATCGGCAGGTTGGGGAGAGATCCCGAACTGCGCTATACCCAGAGCGGTTCTCCTGTGGCGACGCTCAATGTCGCTACCGACGAGTCCTATACTGACCGCGACGGCAACAAGGTGGAGCGGACGGAATGGCATCGCGTGTCCGTGTTCCAGCGGGCGGCGGAAAACTGCGCCCATTTTCTGGGCAAGGGCAGCCTGGTATATGTGGAAGGCAGTCTCCAGACCCGCAAATGGCAGGATCAGCAGGGGCAGGATCGGTATACGACGGAGATCAAGGCCCAGCGCGTGCAGTTCCTGGATCGTCGCGGCGAAGGGAGCGCCTCCCGTCCCGGTCCTTCCTATGACGGGCCGGATATGGGGAGTGAAGGAGGGGGGGGAGCCCCGAGGAGGTCCGCGCCCCAGCAGGCCGCGCGTCGGCAGCAGTCCCGCGACGAGGATTTGGGACCGGCGTTCCCGTCTGAAGCCAGCGGCATGGATGAAGTGCCGTTTTAGGGGGAGCCTACGGTAACCCGCCTGCCGCAGCGCCGCCTTTTCCGTCCCGTGGCGTTGCGGGACCGACCTCGACGTGCGGCAGGCCCGATACAGCATCACCCGATGTTCGCCTTGCGCCTTGCCGGTCGAATACATGCGCCGTTTCGCGGACGGCGATGCACTGAGGGCTGTCCCCGGGGACAGCCCTCAGTGCATCGCTCGGCGGGCGTCCGCGTTCATCCGATCCCGCGCCGCGGCAAGGGTGTCCTCATGCCTTTTGCGCGGTTCCCGAATGGAAAGGTCCGCATTCTTTCCCCGGAACGCGGACCTTTGCAGATGTTGAAATATATTTTTACCGGAGTCGTTCGACGAGCGTCAATTCACCCAATCCACAATAGGCGCGGGTTTGTTCAGCAAAAACACGCCGGGAGAGACTTCGGTCGCCAAATCCGACCATTCTCCATAGACGCGATAAACTTTCCAGTCTCCGGCGGGAAGTCGGCCTTCGGCAAGCCCGCTTTCCAGACCCTTGGCGGCGCTTTGGGCGTCGCAGAACAACGGGAAGTCGTTGGACAGGGGATCAAGAATGACGGCATCGCCGCTGACGATGTGGATGACATAGGCAGCCGGCGCAAAGGCATACGCTTCCGTACATTCTGACGGCTCTCCCGATGCGGACGGCACGGCGCCTCCGTCGGCGCTCCCCCCGGCGCAACCCGTGAGAGACAGAACAGCCGTAAGGCAGAAAAGGGCGAAGCAACGTAAAAGCATGGATGAATCTCCTTGAACGGATTGCACGAGCGCCGACGCTGCCTGCTCTTTCCCCCTTGCCGCAGGGGAGCGAGCCATGCGCGGCGTCACATTATACGGACACAGTTTCCGCGGATGCGGTGTATGCCACGGCGGTATCCGCGGCCCCTCCCCTGATTCTGTAACATACTGCCCGAGCTTCCGCTACCGTCCTTTCCGGGGCATCGGCCGCGCGGATGTAGATGGCTACATTGCCCAACCTGTTGCCCAGCATACGGATTTCGCCCTCCGCGAGCATGTCCCGCAACGGCGCAGGGCGCAGATAGTCCACCTTCAGATCCACAGTGGAACTGCGATCCGCAGGGGAACAGAACGTCCAGAGCGTGGCGATGGCGCAAACATCGGCCAGCGCGGCCAATACGCCGCCGTGCAACGCTCCGCGCGGGACATTGCCCGCGAATTCCGGCCGATAGGGCAGACGCAGACGAGCGTATCCCCGGCGCGTTTCTTCCACCTGCACGCCAAGAAAGCGGTGCCAGGGCACCTTGAGAATGGTTTCCAGCAGGCCGGGACAGGGGACATTCATGCTCAACGCGCCCGTGCCATCTGCTGCAGACGGGCGATGCGTTCCTCGATGGGAGGATGCGTGCTGAACAGGTTGGCCATGCCGCCGCCGAACAGGGGCGCGACGATGAACATTTCCGCCGTGGTGGCGTTGCCGCGCCGCATGGGAATCTGCCTGCTCCAGCTCTGCAGCTTGCCCAATGCGCCGGCCAGGGCCAACGGCTGTCCGCACAGGCGCGCGCCGGTGTCGTCGGCCAGGTATTCACGGGAACGAGAGATGGCCATCTGGATGATGCCCGCGGCGATGGGGGCCAGAAGGGCCATGAGGATGCCGCCCAAAAAGCCGGAGCCGCCGCCTTCGCCCTCGGAACGGTTCCCACCGAAAATGGCCGCGAACTGCATCATGTTGGCGATGGAGACGATGGCCGATCCCATGACTCCGGCCACAGTCTGGATCAGGATGTCGCGGTTGGCGATATGCCCGATTTCATGGGCCAGCACGCCTTTCAACTCTTCGGGGGAGAGAAGGCGCATGATGCCCTGGGTGACGGCCACCACGCCGTGTTCGGGATCGCGCCCCGTGGCGAAAGCGTTGGGCGCGTCTTCCGGGATGACGCAGATACGGGGTTTGGGAATACCCGCCGTGGCGGCCAGATCTTCCACCATGGCGTGCAGGGCGGGCGCGTCGGAGGGGCTCAGTTCCTGCGCCTGATACATGGAAAGTACTATCTTGTCAGAGTACCAATAGCTGCCCACATTCATGAGCAGAGCCAGTCCCAGGGCGATAATGATGCCTGTCCTGCCGCCCAGGGCGCCGCCCATCACAATGATGATGCCCGAAAGAAGAGCCAGAAGCAGCATGGTCTTCAGTTGGCTGGTCATACGTTCTCCTTGGAGTTGGGATGTCCGCGGCGTCTGCGCGTGGGGCAGGGCGCGGAAAAACGTCGTTTTTTTATTCCATCCGGTATAATAAGAGGTCGATGGAGGCTTGGCAAGGGGCGATGCGCATGCCGTGCACGCCGTTCGAGCGCTCGCGGTATGTTCGTTGTTCCTCCCGCCTCTTGACGGCGTTGCGGCAAGAAGATAATATATCTGTCTCTGGTGCGGGCCTATAGCTCAGTTGGTAGAGCCTCCGGCTCATAACCGGCAGGTCCCAGGTTCAAGTCCTGGTGGGCCCACCAGTTGCCATACCGATCCGCATGCAAACACCGGGACGTGTTTCCCCGCGTGGCGTCGGGGAATATGGACAGAGGATACATTGCGGGCAGTTAGCTCAGCTGGTAGAGCATCGCCCTTACAAGGCGAGGGTCGGGAGTTCGAGCCTCTCACTGCCCACCATGGATTTCAAGGGGTTACAAAGATAGACTGTAATCCCTTTTTTGTTGTCTCAACACCATTCCCAATACCGACCCTGAAAAACAACTTGGTAGAAAAGTGGGCATCAAGAAGCTTTCCTTGCTCTTGGCGGATCACCCCTCCTTGTATGACCTCCAATCTGCCGGTAAGGCAGTTTTTTTAAGCTTTTTGTTATTTATTATCTGATATTGTAAATTATTTTAAAAATCCATCCTGAACTTAGAAAAATATTCACGAATCATGATGTATTTCAAGTTGAGTGCGTCGCGCATGTTAAGCGACGCACTCAACTTTATGTATATATTAGTCGTCGATGTTTTCCTTTACGACTTCCAACACGGCAAT
>CASQEL010000184.1 GCA_949427775.1 uncultured Desulfovibrionaceae bacterium | reverse complement strand
GTCTATTTATCGACTTTTCAAGTATGATGGATCACTAGAGCGCGGTTCGCACGTCGAATGCGGAGACGTCCAACGGCAGCTCACGGGCATGATCGCGGAGGAGAATACCTGCGACATGAGGGGGCCGGGAACTCCCCGACCCTCCTCATACTTTTTCCTCAATAAATACTATTCTTTAACAACATTGCAGGATTACGGATGCAGATGCGTCCTCTGCCCAACTTAAGAACGCCCTCCTCCTGCAATTGCCGCAAATAGGGATTTATGGTGCATTGTGTCGAGTTGATCATGCAGGCAAGCTGTGTTTGAGTCAAAGGAAGCAGCAACGGCTCGGCGGGAATTTTGTCCACGGCGTCGGCCAAGGCTCCCCGGCACAGCGTGCTCAAGAGATGGAGCAGTCTCCCCGGAACTTTTTCGGAAGCCAGAGAAAGACACCACTTCTCCAACAATCGGCGTTCTCTACAGCTCCAAGCGGCGGTCCTCTTGAAAAGTTCCTTCTCCTGATCCAGAATCTCTTTGATCTTCGGATTGGGCAACACGCAAATGCTGCCCGCCGTCACGGCCTGAGCGCTGGTATTTTTGTACGGAAGATCTTCCAGGAGGTCGGAAAAATCAACGAATGAACCTGGAAAGCGAATATACATCCCCAGTTCCTTGCCGCAGTCCGCTGTTTGAAAGACCCGCACCACACCTGAAAGAAGATAGTAACAGTACTTGTCAGCATCTCCCTCAGAAAACAGTATATCGTTTTTCTGTATTTCATACTGTTGAGATTGTTTTATAAAATAGTTTTTTTGTATCGCATAACCTTTGAAAAAATCATGATCATCCTCGAAAAACAGATCTTTCATACGTAACTCCATGGAAATGTAAAATGTTGTACGTTGATTGAAAGGCTGTTTTTCGAAATAAAAAAATCCGCTCTCGGGCGATATAGAGATCACCCCCAAGCGGTGTAAAAAACTGCGGCGGATAAAAAACCGCCGACGGAATCACTCTCCGTCGGCGGCATGTCAGTTTTTGCGGGATACCGTTACATTTTCAATATGGGACCGGAATACAGGGCTATTTTTGCATCAGCCGTCAAAAGCTTCATCCCTTCGCTGATCGCCTGAGAGACAAGCATCCTGTCAAACGGATCTTTATGAATCGCCGGGAGCACGCACGTATTTACAGCATGTCTGCTGTCTATGGGCAACTCCAAATAACCGTTATCAAGCAGCGCCCTGCGGAACACATGAACATCCCCCTGAAAATCTTCTCGCCCCAGGGAGCATTTTATTGCTATTTCCCAGAGAGAGGCGGCGCTGAAATACAGTTGATTCGCCTCATCGGCCAACAGTTCACGGAAGGACCCGGACAGTTTTTCGGGCGCCGCGGCGGCCCACAGCAAAATATGCGTATCAAGAAGGAATTTCATCTATCCATTCCTGCACCATCGAACAGCGACGATTTCGTCCTGATGCATGACATCAAAGTCGTCAGGGACAACCAGTTGGCCTTTCAAAAACCCCAGTCTCCGGCCTTTGGAATCCGCGTCGGCATGTTCGAGGGGAGACACCCGGACCAATGGCTTGCCGGATTTTGCGATAATGAAAGAATCCCCCATGGTGACGGCGGTATCTATCAAGCGGGAGAGATTCGTTTTCGCCTCATGAATATTTACGGTTTGCAAGGCGTGCACCTCCATATAAACTAAGTTTAATAAACTAAGTTCAAAAGTCAAGCGCTGATGCTGAGAAAAACCGCCGACGGAATATTCCTCCGTTCCGTATTTTTTGCTACTGCAGTCGGACGCCTTTCCGTTTTTCAATAGAGAAGAAATGAAAGTATTTACTTGCAAATATTTGAACAAAAACTTACATAAACTTGCATGAAAAACGTCACCATCCTCAGCAAAGCCCACAAACAAATCGGCAAGCTCCCCCGGCAGGATATGCGAAACATCTACGCGGCGCTGGAAACTCTGGCGGCATGGCCGGACTGCCGTAACGTGAAGCGCATCGTGTCCAATGGAGAATATCGGCTGCGAGTCGGCAACTATAGGGCGCTGTTTCGCGTGGTGGGAGAAAATATCATTATCGTGGAGGTCAAAAAACGTGACGAACATACCTATTAAGCATCAAGTTATTGAAAACGCAGGAAAGCCGCTGTTCGTGCTGGTGCCCTACGAAGAATATCTGGCGGCTTTCGGCGCGGAAACGGAGGAAGAAACCGCCCTGCCTCTGGAAGTGTCCAAAATCGCCAATTTGGACGACAAATCCCTTATCCGCGCCTGGCGCGAATACTTGGGGCTCAGTCAGGCGGACGTGGCCGAGCGGATGGAAATTTCCCGCTCCGCCTACGCGCAGATGGAAGAAAAAAGCGCCCGGCCGCGCGTGGCGACGCTGCGTAAAATCGCCGCCGCGCTGGACGTGGAATGGCGTCAATTGCTGGAAGAGGAGTGACAGGGGCATATGAAGACCCCCCGGCTATGCCGGGGGGTTCCTTTTTTGGTCGGAACAGCCCGATTTGAACGGGCGACCCCCTGCTCCCAAGGCAGGTGCGCTACCATACTGCGCTATGTTCCGCAACGGGTTACTTTAATGCAAAGCCCAAACCTGCGCAAGCAAAAACACGGCCTATTTTAGGGTCAGCCCTCATGAATCCGCCTGCTGCAAAGCCGCCTTTTTCCGTCCCGCGGCGTTGCAAGGCCACCATTGACCTTGCGGTATGTTTAGAATATCTCTCGGCGGCGCCCATGCCCGCGCATAGGGAACGGAGTTTTCCCGGCATGTTTCTCATCCCGCGGAACAGAACGATACGCCCTCGGGCGCACGGACACGCTCGCCCGCTTGTTCCGCATTCCAAGGCGGTTGCGGCTCCCGCTAAATCCGGGAAAGGCATGCCTCGCCGCATTTTCCCGGACGTCCGGGATTTCGTCGAACCGCCCCGGCAACAATGGAAAACCACCACCCCGGACGCTTCAGTCAGGGAATGTCACAACCGGTTGCAATATTCATTTTCCAGAAACTCTTCCAGAATATCGTCCATTTCCTGCGCGTACTCATTGACGGAAAAAGTTTGTCTGCACTGCCCGCAGCGCAACAGCACGCCCCGTCAGGTATGTACAGCCTGCAACGACGCGCCGCAGGTCCGGCAGGGAATCGTTGTCTGCGCGCTCCGTGCCGACCGGGCGCCGCGACCGGAAAACATAGTATACATGGCCTATCCTCAAAGTATCTGCGAACGTGTGCATCGGCAACCGCTCCGCGGAGAAGCAGCCGCCGTCAGTCGCGGGCGAACTGCCCGCCGGAAACATAAAATGTATTCTCGACGATGAAAAGCGCGCGCGGATCAATAGAAAAAACTAAATATTCAAGTCTCTTCAAGGCAACATTGCTGGTCACGGTCAACAGAATTTCCCGATCCGATCCCGAATACGCTCCTTTTCCCCGGAGCATGGTGGCCCCGAAGCGCTCGGAGGCGATGATGCCCTCGCTGATTTCCTCTCCGTGATCGGAAATGATCAGCACCATCTTGCGCTGGTTGAACAGGCCCAGCACATAGTCCAGCGTATTGGCCGAAATGAACACCATGATGGTGGACACGATGACCATATCAAGATCGAAAAGAAAGCCTCCCACCATGAACAGGCAGGCGTTGAAGGTGAAGCTGAATTGTCCGATGGGAATATTCCAGCGTTTTTTCAGGGCGACGGCCACAATGTCCGTCCCCCCGGCGCTGCCCAGAGTGCGCAGCATGATGCACGCCGCCGCGCCGTTGAGCACGCCCGCCAGTACCGCCGCGTAAAACGTGTTTTCCACGGGAATCTGAAAATTGATGAGCATGCCGAACAGGGAGGTGCACAGCGTGCCGTAGGTCGTATACAGCAGAAAGCGCCGCCCCACGAAAAACCATCCCCAGACGCAGATGGGGAGGCAGAGCGCCAGATACCAGATCGGCACTGAAAACAACTGCGTGGCGTACCACACCAGCAACGCCGCTCCAAGCATGCCCCCGGTGAGGAAATTGTGCGGCGCGGCCACAGCCTGCACGCCGGTGGCCAGCAGAAACCCGCCGATGGTAAGCAGCAGCAGGTTCCACCAGACGGCTTCCGCCAAACGACGATTGTACGTGTATTTTAAGGCCATACGTCACCCTTGAAACCGGTGTTGGCGCGCGGCCCGCCGGAGTGGCCGCACGCGCTCCGGGAATCGCGCGGGCGTCCGCTGCTTGTCGGGGGCCGCGCAGTCTCTTCTGAAATCGCCGCCTGCGCCGAAACGCGCCTTACAGCAGTCCCCACAGCATGCGCGTCGCCACGATGATCAGGAAAACGGCGAAGCCGCGCTTCAGACTTTTGACGGGCAGCGCATGCGAAAGCCGGGCCCCCAGGGGCGCGGTGCAGAAACTGGCGGAGGCCAGGCCGACCAGAGCCGGCACATGCACGTAGCCCAGCGTACCGGCAGGCAGCCCCGGCGCGTTCCAGCCCCCGACGATATATCCCAGCGTGCCCGCCACGGCGATGGGAAAACCGATGGCCGCCGAGGTGCCCACGGCCGTATGCATGGGCACGTTGCAGAAGGTCATGAACGGCACGGACAACGTGCCGCCGCCGATGCCCACAAAACTGGAAACCAGACCGATGACTCCGCCCGCGCCGGAGATGCCCAGCGTTCCCGGCAGATCCCGGCTGGCCTTGGGTCTGATGTCCAGCAACATCTGCGCCGACACAAAAAAGAGAAAACAGACAAAAAACGCCTTCAGAAAATTCGTGGGCAGGTCCGAGGCCACCAGGCCGCCGAAAAACGTGCCCAGCAGAATACCGGGCGTAATGGCCTTCCAGATGTCCCAGCGCACGGCTCCCCGCTTGTTGTGGGCGCGGGAACTGGAAACGGATGTCACCATGATGCTGGCCAG
>CASQEL010000183.1 GCA_949427775.1 uncultured Desulfovibrionaceae bacterium | reverse complement strand
GAATAGCCTCGACATGCCTGAGTCCTTTTCTTTCCAGAGTCCGGCAGACCTTTTCCGTCACATACAAAAGGTCTGTAGAGGTCATTTCCTCTTCATTCACGGCCTTGTTCGCCTTGCTGAGGGCATTGAGTATTTTGGATGCGTCGAATGACACGGCCGTGCCGTCCCGCTTCAGTACTTCAGACAACATACATGACCTCTGACGACACAAACATGTCGAGTATGGGGCAATAAAAAACTCCTCTGCCCGCCGACAAGGGGCAAAGGAGGAACCGTATTTATCCTCGCTGAAGCCTGAAGGCAAAAGCCCGTTGCCCAGGCTCGTCCACAAGACGACACCAGGAGTAGGTCTTCCGGCTTGCCGACCTGCTTTTCAGCCTTCCCGGGACATGGTCCCAGTGGCGTGCGGGGAAAAGAGGCTTTTTTCGGCGTACGGCGGCGGGTCCGCTCCCGATTCTGACGGGATTCCCTATTGAGCCCGTGGGCGCTCCTGATTTTTTCGGAAAATGTCAAAGGACGGGAAAAAAGTCAAAGCGCGGAACGTCTTGATATACCAGCTTTATTTTTAAGACATGCTGGTTTTATTAAAGAATGCTTCCTGGAATTTTTCCGGAATTTTTCTCCCGGCAATGTTTCCCCATATCTGAAAAACGGATGCGGCGGCCGTCGTTTTTTCACAATCGCAGCGGCGGCTTCCCTCGCACAACGGATTGTGTTCTCGTGCCGCATGTCTTCCTCCGCCGCCCGGCGCTTTTCCGCCGGGCGGTTTTTTGCGGCAGCTCTTGACCTCTTTTTTAATACCTCCTATATTTCGTTCTGTGACGAATTATAGGAGGTATGGATGTTCGACTTTCTGACCATTGCCCGCGCCCTGGGCGACGAAAACAGGGTCCGCATCCTGATGGCTCTGCGGCAGCGAAAACTCTGCGTCTGCCAGATCACGGCATTTCTGGATCTGGCTCCTTCCACCACATCCAAGCACTTGTCCATCCTGCGCCAGTCCCGGCTGATCGAAAGCAGCAAACAGGGACGCTGGGTGTATTACCATCCGGCGACTTCCGGCCTGCCGGAAACCGTGCTGCACGCCCTGCGCTGGATGCAGATCAGTCTGGCCGACGATCCGGTCATCAACCGGGACGAAGCGCGCATCGCGGAAATCCTCCGGGCCGAAGCCGCCTGCGGTCTGGACGGCGACCCCTCCTGTTACCATTCGCTGGAAGTCCATATGCTGGATCAAAACATGGCCCAAAACGCGAATGAGGATTCCTCCCATGATTAGTCACTACGCCATACGCAATCTGCACTGCGGCGGTTGCGCCGCCCGTATCGAAGAAGCCCTGACGCGGTTGCCCGGCGTGCTCCATGCCGCCATTGATCTCGGCGCCCAACGCCTGCGTTTGGAGGGCGAAGCCGTCAGCCTGGAAGACATCAACCGTATCGCCGACGGCATCGAGCCCGGCGTCGTGGTGGAGGAGTACGTCGCCGTTCAGAGCGATTGTCAGGCCGAGACGCCGGAAGACGACGCTCGCCATGCTGTTCCCCGAATGCTCGCCTCCGCCGTGCTCCTGACCTGCGGTCTGCTGTTCGACACACGCCTGGAAGCCGTGTTCCCGGCATGGCTGGTGCGGACGGCGCTGTACGGCATCCCGTATCTCCTGTGCGGATACGGCGTGCTGTACAAAGGCTGGCTCAGCCTGCGCAAGGGAGATTTCTTCAACGAGTTCACCCTGATGGGTGGAGCGACCCTGGCCGCCGTCGCTTTGGGCGAATTATCCGAAGCCGTGGGCGTCATGCTGTTCTACTGCCTGGGCGAATACGTGCAGGAACGCGCCGCGGGCAATTCCCGTCGCTCCATCCGGGCGCTGCTGGCCGCCCGTCCCACAGTGGCCCACCTGCTGGAGGGCGATGCCGTCCGCGACGCCACTCCGGAAACCCTCCGGCCCGGCATGCATATTCTGGTCAAGCCCGGCGAAAAAATTCCTCTGGACGGCACGGTGCTTTCCGGGTCTTCGCAGGTGGACACTTCCCCGCTGACCGGCGAATCGACGCCGGTGCGCGCCGAGGCCGGACGCGCGGTCTTTGCCGGAACCATCAATCTGGACGGAACACTCGTCGTGGAAGTGACGTCTCTCTACGAAAATTCTTCCGTGGCCCGCATTCTGGAGATGGTCGAAAGCGCCACGGCCCGCAAAGCGCCCACGGAACGCATCATCACCCGTTTCGCCCGCTACTATACGCCCGCCGTAGTGGCGGCCGCCGCCGTGGTAGCCCTGCTGCCTCCGCTGTTCGGCGCGGGCGCGTTCCACGACTGGCTCTACCGGGCGCTGGTGCTGCTGGTCATCTCCTGCCCCTGCGCGCTGGTCATTTCCATCCCCCTGGGCTACTTCGGCGGCATCGGCGCGGCTTCCCGGCGGGGCATTCTGGTCAAGGGCGGCAACGTGCTGGATGCGCTGCGCGCCGTCCGCATCGTGGCCTTCGACAAGACCGGCACCCTGACCGAAGGCGTCTTTGCCGTCACCCGCGTTCTCCCCGCGCCGGGCGTCAGCGAAAGCGAAGTAGTGCGCCAGGCCGCTCTGGCCGAGAGCCATTCCAACCATCCCATCGCCCGTTCCATTCTTCAGGCCGCGCGGCAGATGGAAAAAAACGCCACGCTCCCCGCCGCCGACGCCGCTTCGACAGAGCAAGGCGCTCCGCTCTCCGGCACGGGGAAACACGACGACAGCGCGGATTTCGCGGCGGGTATGGAAACGCGGGAGATTTCCGGCAAGGGATTGCTGGCGGAGCATGGAGAGACCCGCCTGTTGGTGGGCAACAGGGCCTTGATGGAACAATTCGGCATCACGGCCGCGCCGGTGGACGAGCCGGGCACCGTGGTTCATGTGGCCCGCGATGCGGCGTATCTGGGCGCGCTGGTGGTTTCCGACGTGCTGCGGGCCGCATCCGCGCCCACGGTACGCGCGCTGCACGACATGGGCGTGCGCAAGGTCGCCATGCTCACGGGGGATCGCCCTGAAGGCGCGGCCGCCATCGCGCGGCAGCTCGATCTGGATGTGGTGCGCGCCGGTCTGCTGCCCGAAGACAAGGCCGCCGCCCTGGAGTCCCTGGGGCCGAAGGAAGAAACGCTGTTCGTGGGCGACGGCATCAACGACGCGCCCGTGCTGGCCTCGGCCGGGGTGGGCGTGGCCATGGGCGGCCTCGGCTCCGAAGCGGCCATCGAAATCGCCGATGCGGTCATTCTGGACGACTCCCCGGCCAGGCTGGTGGATCTGCTGGCTGTCGCCGCCCGAACCCGCGCCATTGTCTGGCAGAACATCGTCATGGCCCTGTCCATCAAGGGCGTGTTCATGGCTCTGGGCGTGGTGGGACTCTCCGGTCTGTGGGAAGCGGTGTTCGCCGACGTGGGCGTGGCCCTGCTGGCCGTGCTCAACGCCGGCCGTGCCGGTCGCGTCGCCGCATAACTCCGACGGCGGGAGTCCGGCGCTCTCCGCCGGACTCCTGCCGCTGCCGGAGCGATTGCCGTTTTCAACGGCAAACCGCTCTATTACCACATAACACAAAACACTTCGTATTTTGCGTCAAGATCATTCGCCGAAAAACGCGGTTTTCGGCTCATTCACGGCGACTACGCCGCCGCGCCATGCTCTCGCATGGCGGCTAGTACACAGAAACTTTAGATGTTTCTGTGTACTATTTGGCCACCAGCACCCAGGCCGGTCCCCTGGCGTCCAGGTGACTGGCCACATACTCGGCGCGCTCGTCGCCGCCACAGAAGATGTCGATGCGGTTTTTCTTGATGGCCCCGCCCACATCCTGGGCAAAACCGATGCCCCGCAACGGAACGACGCCCCGGACGGGATCAGGAATGTTCACCCCGTAGGCCACGACAGCCCCCAGGGGAAGAAAGTTTCTGTCCGTGGCCAGGCTCATCCAGCCGTCCACCACATGCCCCATGGCTCCGGTGGGCCCCCGATGGCCGAACTTGAAAAACACATAGCTGGGATTTTCCGTCAAAATCTCCCACATCCGCTCGGGGTGCTCCTTGAACCATCGGCGTTGCTCAAAAATATGCCCTTCCCGCAGCAGCCCCTTTTCCCGCATGATCCGCCCGGAACTCTTGTACTTGTGTCTGTTCTGGCCGTTGTAGTTCACATACGCCTGAGTGCCGTCGTCGAACTGCAGGCGTCCCGACCCCTGAATCTGCAGAAAAAACACGTCTACCGGATCGGCGGCCCAGGCCAGCTCCAATCCCCGCCCCTTGAGCACTCCCTTGATATCTATGGCTTTGCGATCATGATAGCGCCCGTGCCGGGCCAGATACGACGTCAATTCCGGCGGACGCGCGTAGAGCGGTTGCGGATAGCCCGGCTTGGGCGTCCGGCTGGCCCTGATCACAGGTTCGTAGTATCCGGAATAATTGATGCCGCCGTTCACCTCCACCCACTCGAAGTGCCGGAGAAACAGTTCCGGATGCGCGTCCAGCTCCGGCAACAGGGATTGCAGGGTCCGCAGCGTGCGGGCCATCCGCCCCCAGGTGATCGTCAATCCCGGCCGTTTGACGGCGACGGCCCCGGCGGGTTTGGAGTTGACGTAGCCGAGGCTTTTCCGCAAAGTCGGTCCCATCTCTTTCCAGGACGTCAACTCCTGATTGACGGGAAAAAGATACTGCACAAACCGTTCGGGGGCTTCGAATGCCACCGGAGGCGACGGCGGCAATTGCGGCTCCTGCGAGACGACTTCCTTTTTGGCGCACCCCGCGGACAGCGTCAGCAGGCACAATCCCGCCCACAACAGGCATGCGCTCCTTTGAACCGCATCATGACGCGCTGCCGCGAAAAAACGGCGGAGACGCCGCGCGGCCTGCCGGAATACAGCTCGGATCGCCCCTCCGCCCCCCCCCCCCCCCCCC
>CASQEL010000182.1 GCA_949427775.1 uncultured Desulfovibrionaceae bacterium | reverse complement strand
GCTGATCGAAGGCATCAGCCTGGTCAAGAACTACCGCACCCAGTTCCAGGACATTCTCGGCAAGGGCACGCCTGAACAATTGATCGCCCGCGTGCAGGACAAGGCGCGGGAAATGCGGGATCAGAATCATGCGAAGCAATAAACTGCCGACCGTCCTGCTGGCGACGCTGCTGGCCTGCGCCGTTACGCTGTTTCTGCCCCAGGACGGACGGACGGACAATTCCGCCCGGACCATCGGACAATACGGCGCTCTACCCGCCGGGCAGGCGGCAAGCTCCACCCATGCGGGCATCACTGTGGATTCGCTGGACGATTACGACGACACGGTCAAACCGACCATCGCCGATCCGCTGGAACCGTGGAACCGCTTCTGGTTCGGTTTCAACGACATTTTTTATATTCATGTGGCCCGCCCCGCGTACAGAGTCTACGACTTCATCATGCCCGACGAATTCCAGTCGGGCCTCAAAAATTTCCTGCACAACATCCTGTTTCCCGTGCGCTTCGTCAACTGTCTGCTCCAGGGCAAACCCAAAGCGGCGGGCGTGGAGTTCGGACGTTTCATCGTCAACAGCACGGTGGGTTTCGGCGGCTTCATCAACGTGACCAAAGGTCGCAAGACTGTGGTCGACGTGGATTCCATCGGCGAAGATTTCGGCCAGACGCTGGGAGTATGGGGCGTCGGGCACGGCTTCTACATCATCTGGCCGTTCATCGGCCCCAGTTCCGCGCGGGAAAGCGTGGGACTGATCGGCGACTATTTTATGGACCCCACATTCTATCTCCAGCCCTGGGAGCTGGCCTGGGGCACAGCCGGAACATTGCGATTCAATTCTCTGGGAGAAATTCTTCCCACCTACGAGGATCTGAGCAAAGCCGCTGTCGACCCCTACGTCGCCATGCGAGAGGCCTACATTCTCTTCCGGAACAACCATGTGAGACAGTAAGCATCGACGTATCCGGTGACGGATACGCCCGCCGATCAAGAAATCCGCCCCCGTCACCTGAACAAAGGGGCGGATTTCTTGATCGGAACAGCACGACTCTGTCGATGCAACAGACTCCGGTGGTCATCGACATGTCATGGAGCAGATTCGCGTTGACTTTTTACAAAGTCAACGCCGGAAGACACGCCCGCTCCGGCACAAGCGAGACAGCACAGCGACGTTACAGCAGCAATCTGCCCACCTGATAGGCAGCCGTGGCCACGCAGAAAGCCACCAGCGTATTGAACCCCAGACTGAACAGCGCCCATCCCCAGGACTCCGTCTCCTGCCGAATGGCCGCCAGAGTGACCATGCAGGGCGCGTACAGCAGCACAAACAGCATCAACGCCATGGCCGAGGCTTTGTTCCACTGGGGATCGACGGCGATGCGCCCGGCCAGGCGCCCCTCATCCTCAGGGTCGCCCAGCGAATAGGCTGTCCCCAGTGTCGCCACAATGACTTCCTTGGCGGCGAAACCGCCCAACAGCGCGATATCCGTGCGCCAGTCGAACCCGGCGTACCGGGTTACCGGCTCCAGGGCCTGCCCCACGCGCCCGGCCAGCGAGTAGCGCAGTTGCGCCAGGGCGCGCGCGCCCTCGGCGTCTCCGGCCCCCGCGGTTGCCGCCGTCTGCACATCAAGGGCGGCAAGCGTTTTTTCGTCCGGGCGGGGAAAGGTCATGGCCGCCCACAGCAGAATGGAAATCGCCAGTATGACCGTGCCCGCCTTTTTCAGATATTCCCAGGTCCGCTCCCATGTATGGATAAGCAGGCCGCGCAACGTGGGCAACCGGTACGGCGGCAATTCCATGACGAACGGCGTGGGCTCGCCCCTGATGATGGTCGAACGCAGCAGCCGGGCCACCAGCAGGGCCGTCACCCACCCCGCCAGCGTCAGCAGAAACATGGCCAGGGCTTCGTGGGAGGGGAAAAACACGCCCACAAACAGGATGAACACCGGCAACTTGGCCCCGCAGGCCATGAACGGCACCGTCAGCAGCGTGGCCAGTTTTTCCCTGGGACTGCGCAGCGTGCGCGCGGCCAGCACGCCCGGCACGGCACAGCCGCCGGCGATGCCGCCGCCCACGATGAAGGGCATGACGGAACACCCGTGCAGGCCGAAGGCCCGGAACACGCGATCCAGCATGTAGGCGATACGCGCCATATAACCGGAATCTTCCAACACGGCTATTTGCAGGAAGATCAGCATGATCAGCGGCACAAAACTCATGACGCCGCCCACGCCGTCTATGATGCCGGATACCACGAGCGAACGCAGCAACCCTTCGGGCAACACGGCTTCGACCAACGTTTTGAGCAGGGAAAATCCCTCCTCCACCAGATGCATGGGGAACGCGCCGAGCACAAAGGTGATTTGGTACACCAGAAACAGGATACCCAGCAAAATCAGCGGTCCCAGCAGTTGCTGGGTCAGCACCGCATCCAGTTTGTCGGAAAACGCCAGCCGGTCCGCCGTATCGCTGGAGCGGGCCACCACCCCGCCCCGCAGCAGCGAGGAAATGAATCCATACCGATAGTCGGCCACCACCGCTTCCGGATAGGTGCCCAACGTGGTTTTCAAATGCGCGGCGACCTCGTCCGCCATGGATTCCAGTTCCCGCGTCGCATCCAGGTCGGCCAAACGGCACTGGGAACGTATTTCCTCGTCCCCTTCCAGAAATTTGAGCGCCGTCCAGCGCGCCTGATAGCGGGAAGTCAGCAATGCGGCCCCGTTCACGCAAGCTTCCATGCGGGCCAACACCGGATCGAGATCAGGACCATAGGAAATGATCAGGGGCTTCCACGGGGCGGTTTCACGGGCGCGCACATCTTCCACCGCCGCATGCAGAAGCTCGTCCAGTCCCTTTCCGCGCCGGGCCACGGTTTCCACCACCGGCAATCCCAGGCGTCGGGAAAGTTCCTCGGCGTCGATGCGCAGCCCCAGGGACCGGGCCTCGTCCATCATGTTCAGCGCCAGCACCACCGGCACGCCCATCTCCAGCAGTTGCACCGTGAGATAGAGATTGCGCTCCAGAGCCGAAGCATTGACCACGTCCACCACCACGTCCGGCCGTTCGTCGGCCAGCACGCTGCGGGCCACCACTTCTTCCAGCGTGAAAGCGGTCAACGAATAGGTGCCGGGAAGATCCACGATGCGGATCTCGTGCCCATCGCAACACGCCGTGCCTTCCTTTTTCTCCACGGTGATGCCGGGATAATTGCCCACATGCTGGCGCGCGCCCGTCAATCCGTTGAAGACCGTGGTTTTTCCGGCATTGGGGTTGCCTGCCAGGGCCACCAGTATGTCACAGGGCATGGCTACTCCAGAGGTTCCACAGTGACGAAATCCGCTTCGCTGTTGCGCAGAGAGAGGGTAAACCCCTTGAGCCGCAGCGCCACAGGGTCATGCAGGGGCGCACGGCCGATGATTTCCACCTCCGCGCCGGGAACCAGTCCCATATCGCGGATGCGCCGTCCCAGCTCGCCTTCCGCCGCCACGGTGACAATGCGCGCCTGCCGTCCCTTGTCCAATTGCCGCAACGGAATGATTTGTGCCATGGGCATGCTCCCCGGTTGCTCCGCGCGACCGCGGCAACCACGGATATACCACAAAGAAGCGGCCCGAATTGGTATTGCGGCCCTGTTTCCGGCATCAATCGGCCGGAGCGGAATGTATACGCGTCAAAGTAGGGACACTGAAAATGATTGTCAACACCATTTCTTCCATCCGCCGGAGCGGACACGTCTCCAAAATTTTTACCGCGTCATATCCGGGACGGTGTGGCGTCGCGAGTCTGTCCGCCCGCACGGCGCGTATAAAATATGCAAAAGACAAAGCAAAAAAATACTGCCCGGTTCGACACCGTTTTCCCCTATGAACGCTGTGTTTCCCTCTTGCCATGCTTGCAAAATGACACTAGTTTAAAGCCTGATTTTCAACTTTCGTTATTTTTTCTCAAACCGATGAATTTATAACGAAATACTATTTTATATCAACAAAATTCGCGACTCCAAAGGAGTACATGCGTGTTTTTTCATAGAAATTCCCCCCGCCGCCTTTACCGGAACGCATCTTTCACAGGTTCTTTCTGCACAAGCTTTTTTTCCCGGGTATGGAAAAGCCGCGCGTTCGCGCTCCGATACGCCGGACTGTGGCGCGCACTGTGCCTTGGAGCGATCCTGAGCATGCTGCCGCTGTCGCAGGAATGCGGAGCGGCTGAAGCGCCGAAAACAGCACCGGCTTCCATGCCGGACAAGCAGCTTGCCGAGAGCACGGGAATCGACCTGCGCCACAACCGGAACATGGCCTTCAAACTCCAACCGGAAAAAATGCTGATGCTTACGGGCAGGTCCCATATCCGCATCGCTGTGCGCAACAATACGCCGCCCATGGGATTTCTGGATGAAAACGGAACGCTCGTGGGGATCGATGTCAATCTCGTCAATTATCTGAACAAAAAGCTTAACGGCATCTTCATTCCCGTGCCTGTCCAGGCGGACAGCAACCACGTGGCCCGCGACATCGTAGACGTTGACGTGTTCATCGGGATGCAGCCGTCCAGAAAGGATACCCGCCCGTATATGTACACGCGCCCCTACCTTCAGGCGTTTCACGTGCTGGTAGGCCGCGCGGGGAAGGCGGCTCCGGCTTCTCTGTACGATCTCCAGGGCAAGACCATTGCCCTGGAAGAAGACAGCAACGATATCTTTTTATTCAAAAACAACGTATCGAAAACCCACATCCTGGCAAAACCCGATACTGTTGCGGCTCTTGCCGCCGTATCCCGAGGAGAGGCCGACGCCTATATGGGAGACAGCCGCTCCGTGGAATATCATATACGCCGCGGGGGGTTGGACAATCTTCAGGTCTACGGCAAAATACGGGAAGAAGCTCTGCTGCTGACCGTGCGCGCGGACAAACCCGCTCTGGTGGAAC